>NZ_JBFAJA010000111.1:0-40863 GCF_040654975.1 Dactylosporangium sp. NPDC050588
GGCTTGCTGTGGAACCTCCTCACCCGATGTGGGCTGTCCCAGCCGCGTAGATCGCCCCTGTCGCCTTGAGTCCGACTACGCCATGAAGATCCTTAAAACGACCATCGCCCACATCAGGGCATCGCCAACGCCCGACCGCTGCACCCACTACCCACACCGATCGCTGATCCGGACCAGATCACTAGGCTCCGCGTCCGACGACACGACCGACTTGGCGGCATCCTCCACGAATACAAACACGCCGCTTGACCTGCCCGGATGAGGTTTTCGGCAAGTACAACCCCGTGCGAGTCCGACCTCTACCAGAGCATCCTCGCCCTCCGCCACCCGAGGCCGGCCGTGGCACTCTGTGGCACCCCTTGTCACCCCTGGTACCTCGTCCCCCGCTCCAGCAAGTGGAACCATCAAGGGACATGCCCGGTTTCGGCACGCCGCTGCCGAGGCCGTACACGCAGGTTCCCTATCGCTTCTGGGGGAACACTTGACGCACTACGCGGTCGATGAAACGCACGGCAAGCTGATTGCCGTCTGGAGTGTCGGGCACGGCGAGACGGCTCGCGTCGTAGCATCCCTGCCCGCCGCCGCCGTAGCTCCCGAACAGTCCTTCGCCTTGGCGGTTACGCTGACCGGCCTCTCGCAGGTGCTGTGGCGGTGCTACACACATCCGGCGTCCGCAACCAGCAGCCATGAGGTCGACTCCGAAGGTTGGCGGCGCGCAGAATCCCGCAAGTCGTTCGAGCTCGTCGTATCGTCGCTCCGCAACCCGAACCTTCCCGATGGCGACACACTTCTGACCTCCTACGACCCGGTCGAGGAGTCCGCACATCGCATCGGGCGCGCCCTGCACGCGATCGGCGACGCCGACCTCAGCAACGCGATCACCGACGACGTCCAGAGCGAGATCGCCGCCGTCGAGGACGCCGAACGCGGAGACCTCAACGGCCGAGCTCGGCAAGCGGTCATGCTCAGCCGAGCGGATGCCTCGCCAGTGCAGGTCGCCGCAGCTGACCACCTGCTGCGACAGAACCCTCTCGGCAGCGACGACCTGTTCTTGACCATGGACCCGACCGCCGCGTCAGTGGCCGCCGCGCATTGGCTCCGAGCCGCCGCCGACGTCGTCGCAGACCTGTCGGGCATCGACCCCACGAGCGTCGTCGAAGAAGCCGACAACATCGAGGCCCTCCCCCACGCCACGCCCACCAAGGTCCTCGAAATGCTGGACCTCGGGCTGTCGCCGCGCAATGTCGTCATTGAACTCATCACCGACGCCATGCGCGTCGCCGAAGGCGAAATGCCGGACCTCGACGAGGCACGCGACGCCATCGACGATGCAGAGCAACTCGCAGATCACGATGCAGACGGCGCCGAGGTCATGCCCGTCCGCCTGACCCCGTTCGACCCCCAACGGCCGGCCCGGGATCTCCTCGAGGATTTGCTGGCCGGGATCCGGGGGTGCTGGCTGCTGTACACCGAGCACTACATCCTCAGCACCGAGCGAGCAGACGACGCATCCGACGAGTACCGCGACGACGAGATCGACACGTCGTTCATCCAGGCCGTTCGCAAACGAGCGAGCGAAGACCGGAAACGGCTGGAGTAGGCCACGTCAGCGTACGAGACCTTGTCAAAGCCTTCGAGGAGGTGGGTGAAGGGAATCGAACCCTCACTCCGGGAACCGCGACCTTGCCTGGGAGGTAACCCTGAGTCATTGCGGGCGCAGCTCCAAGTGGCGGAGTTGCGCCTCCGGTTGAGGGGACTCGAACCCCTGACCCATGGGAGGCAGCTCGTAACGCACTCGTCGCCGATCACCGGAAACGACTCCCGCCGACCTTACGCTGTGCAACGACGTTGAGGGAAGTGGGGAAGTTATGGAAGTTGGCGGCGAGATCTTCTACACCTATGCGGAGGCAGCCGAGCGTCTACGTGTGTCCGATTCATCGTTGCGCAAGTGGGTTGCCCAGAGGTTGATTCGGCACCATGTGATGGGCGGTCGTCTGATCCGGTTCACCGAGGAGGATCTTCGCTCGGCGTTCCGTGTGGTCGAGCCGGTCCCGGTAGTCCCTGCTGTTCGTCGGCGTCGCGCACGACGGAGATGAGCGAGCGTTTGCCGTTCGTGGCCACTGTCATACGCTCGAACCATCGATCTGGCGACGCGCGAAGCGCGAGGTACGCCTTGTGCAGATCCGCCACGCTTACGTCGATGGTCATTGATGCGGTTGGTGGATCGCCGAGCGGCGTGGAGTACGGCAGAAGGTCCCAGGCGTAGTCGTCCAGATGCGTTGGCAGGCCGTGGCTGGGATGGCTCGGATCGAACAGGGCGTCGTCGACCTCTTCCTCTGCTCGGTCGACGGCGAGGTGCAGGATCAGGTAGTCGATGACGCAGTCGGCGGCGAGACCGCCGCCGGTTTCGAGCTGCTGGATCAGCAGTCGACCGTGGGCCGCGGCATGCCGTCGCCATGCCTCCGGCTGCCGCCAGGTGGCGTGAGGCAGCTGGTCCAGGACTCGCCATGATCCCGTGTCGGCGCTGATGACCGGCTCGCTGCCATGGTCGTCAGTGTCGAGGGCGATGCCGTCGGTCACAAGACAGAGTCCGGTGTACAGCGCTGAGGCGGTGCGAGGTGTGAACTCGGGGTCGACTCCGTACAGGGCGGCGAAGTCTGGTCTGACCCAAGTTGCTTCGTCGTCGCCTGGCGCATCGACGGGCGTGTGACGGGGTTGGCGTCTGTCCACGGTTCCTCCTGTTGGGTTGATGGTCAGCTGTTCTCGGAGGTGCGGCGTCTAGAGCGAGCGGAGCGTTCCGCGAGTTGCAGCATGTAGGCGCGTCGTGCGTGGGCAGCCATGGCGGTCCGGGTCTCCGCAGGTAGGACGCCGAGCGGGTCCACCTGCCGTTCGAACCGGGCGAGGAAGGCGTTGGTGGCCGGGGTCGTGCGGGCGGTCCGGTCGCTGGTGTTCGCCCAGGAGGCATGCGCGGCGATCCGAGCTCGGCGAACACGCTGCTGCGGGCTCAGGCTTTCGCGACGCGGCTCCGGGGTGTCGTGGTCAGACACGTTCGCCGATGCCGATCCGGGACTGGATCTGCTGTGCGCGTTCGGCAGCGGCGCTCGCGCCGTAGTGCCGTGGCATGTCCTCCGACGTCCAGCCAAGCAGCAGCATCAGGTCGCCGGTGTCCCCGCCGGCGAGCTTCCATTCGTGGGCGTAGTTGTGCCGCCATCGATGCGCGTGGACGCCGGACACTCCGCCCTGCACACCACGGCGGCGCAGCATCAGCTTCACGCCGTTCGCTGAGAGCGAGTGGCCGCCCCGCTCGGCGAGCCACAGCGCCGGTAGCGAGAACCCGGTGTGCCGGGCGCGGGCGCGGAGGTAGCGGCTCAGCGCCCGCCCGGTTCTCGGCCCGAACCGCACCCGCCGGTCCTTGCTGCCCTTTCCCCGGTAGTGGATCGTGTCGGCGTCCATGTTGACGTCATAGATGCGCAGGTTCGCCACCTCCGACAGCCGGGCGCCGGTGTTGTACAGCATCCGGACGATGGCCTCGTCGCGCAGGTTGACGAACTGGGTTCCTTTGCACGCCTCGAGGACCCGCTTGGTGTCGTCGTCACGGATGATCGGGATCAGCTTGGTCGGGGTCTTCGGCTGCCGTACCCGTTCCATCGGCGAACGGGCGATCTCCTCGTCCTCGGCAAGCCACTTGAAGAACTGCTGCAGCCCCTTGTGCTTGTTCAGCGCGGTCGCCGCCGACCGCGTCTGCACCATCCAAGCCTGAAACTCCTCGACAGCCGCCCGTTCGACAACGGTCGGATCATCCGCCGCACCTGCAGTGCCGTCCTGCTCACCGAGGTACCGCGCCAACTGGACGGCGGCCAGGAGGTAGTTGTAGCGGGTCGTATCCGGGTGGTTCGCCGCGCGCAGGGTGCGGTCCCAATCGCGCAGATAGCTCGACCAGACCAGCGGTAGGCCGGCGGTCAACTTCTGCAGATCTATGGTCACCGTCCACTCCCCCGTCCGACGCGGTGATCCTCGCCGGTCCGAGCATCACCCACGCGCCGCTGCAAACGGAACGTGTCACCGGGTGTCACCTGTTGCCAAGGTGGCCCACGGGACCGGCGCCCGCGCAAGGCGCAGGTACGGCAGCTGCAACTCATTGCGAGGCTGCGCCATGTTCAGCACCCCGTCCACTACACGCCGCAACGGAGCGCTTCACGGCGGCATGACCCGCCAGGTCCATTGACCATCGCGGCCTACAGGTCTCCCACTGACTGACCGACCGGCTGCGATGGCACACGGGCATCCCGAGGCCCACAGTCACCAGCCACTCGCATGAGCCACCGCACCCGACTCCTCCGGGGATCGCCGGCCTGCCGACCGAGATCGGCGAGGCGAGACCCACGTTCTCAACGTTGAACCGACTGTGAGTGAACGGAGGCGGCCCCTGGCCGACTGTGTCGGCGAGGGGCCGCCTCCGCTGGAACTGTCAGACGCGTTCGCCGATGCCGAACTGCGCCTGGATCTCCTGCGCCCGCTCGGCGGCGGCGCTGGCGCCGTAGTGACGCGGCATATCCTCCGACGTCCAACCCAGCAGCAACATCAGATCGCCGGTGTTGCCACCGGCACGGTGCCACTCGTGGGCGAAGTTGTGACGCCACCGGTGCGCATGGACACCCTCGATACCGGCAGCGAGGCCGAGCCGCTTCAGCCGGATCTTGATGCCGTTCGGCAGCAGCGGCCAGGCACCGCGCTCGGCCAGCCACAGGTTCGGGACCTGATCGACGTCGCGGCGCTTCGCCCGGGCCCGCAGGTACTTGCTCAAGGCCCGGGCGGTCTTCGGGCCGAATCGCACCCGCCGGTCCTTTGCGCCCTTGCCGTGGAACCGCACGGATTCGGTGTTCATGTCGAGATCGGTCAGCAGCAGGTTGCCGACTTCGGACAGGCGGGCGCCGGTGTTGTAGTACAGCCGGATCAGCGCCTCGTCGCGCAGGTTCACGAACGACTTGCCCTTGCACGCGTCGAGGAGCTTCTTCGTGTCGTCGTCGCGCATCACGGGAATGAGCTTCTTCGGCGTCTTCGGCTGCTTCACCCGGTCCATCGGCGAGCGGTCCATCTCGTCCTCGTCGACGAGGTACTTGAAGAACTGCTGCAGACCCTTGTGCTTGTTCAAGGCGGTCGCGGCCGAGCGGGTCTCGATCACCCACGCCTGGAAATGCTCGACGTGCGCCTTCGTCACGTCGGTCGGGTCCTCGGCCGCGTCCTCCGCGTCGGGGTCCGGAGAATGCTCGCCGAGATACCGGCCCAACTGTGCCGCGGCGAGCAGGTAGTTGTAGCGGGTGGTCTCCGGATGGTTGGCGGCGCGCAGGGTCCGGTCCCAGTCGCGCAGGTGTCCGGGCCAGTCACCGGCGAGACCTTCGGTGAGCTTTTCGATCTTGAGCAGGGGCATCTCGTCACCCGTCGAGTCAAGGGGTCCAACAGCGGCGTGCTCGACCTGGACACCTTGCTCAAGAACGAAAAAAGGGCCTCCGCAGGCTTGTGACCTGCGAAAACCCTTGCGCTGTCGGGACGGCGGGATTCGAACCCACGACCCCTTGACCCCCAGTCAAGTGCGCTACCAAGCTGCGCTACGTCCCGTGCAACCGGACTCGTCCGGAGCAGCCGCTACAGACTAGCGCATAGGGTTACCGCCGCGCGCAGGAGTATCCCCTGTCCCAACTACGGTGGGGGGATGCGGCTGGATCTGGTGACGGTGGTGGTGGAGGAGTACGACCCTGCGATCGTGTTCTTCACCGAGGTGCTGGGGTTTGAGCTGGTGGAGGACTCGCCGGCGACGACGACCGACGGGGCGGCGAAGCGGTGGGTCGTGGTGCGGCCGCCGGGTGGGGGGACGGGGTTGCTGCTGGCGCGGGCTGATGGGGAGCGGCAGCGGGAGGCGGTCGGGGACCAGGTGAAGGGCAGGGTGGGGTTCTTCCTGCGGGTGGACGACTTCCGGGCGACGTTCGAGCGGCTGGAGGCGGCCGGTGTCACGATCGTGCGGCCGCCGCGGGACGAGGTGTACGGGCAGGTCGCGGTCTTCGAGGACGTCGCCGGCAATCTGTGGGATCTGCTGGGGCCGCCGGTGGGGGAAGCGCAGTGACGTAGCGCACACAACCGGTCGGCAACGGAAAGGCCGCTGAAGCACAGCCGGGTGCGGTGAACCTGATGGTCTCAACCCGTTGCAGGAGGTTCCCGATGAACACGGCCATCGCGTCCGAAGCGCAGACCGCCCGGATTCTCGTCGTCGACGACGACCCGGATCTGCGGGGCATGGTGGCGTACAAGCTGGTGAAGGCGGGCTTCGAGGTCATCGAGACCGACAACGGGCTGGCCGCGGTCGACGCCGCGGTCGCCTGCCTGCCCAACCTGGTGATCCTCGACATCATGATGCCGGGGCAGGACGGGCTCACCGCGTGCGAGCAGCTGCGGGCGGATCCGGAGACGGCGCAGATCCCGGTGATGCTGCTGTCCGCGCTGTCGCAGCCGGACGTCGTACGCAGCGGCGTGATGGCGGGGGCGGTGCACCACATGGTCAAACCGTTCAGCCCAGAGGCACTGCTGCGCAGCGTGCAGTCGCTGCTGCGGGTGCACCCGACGCCGGTGGACCCCAACACAGGCCACGATCTGGGCCGCAGCTATCAGTGGTGACCGGACATGTCTGTCGTATAGGCGCAGTCAACGTATCGACAGCGTGATCACGTGCTCTCTTCAGGTAACCACACTTGGAGGGCACCATGGGATACCTCACCCCACCGGTGGACGCTCCGCAGCGTCCCGGCAAACCGCAGGATCAGGCCGACGAGAACCTGAAGGCCAGGATCCTCTACCTGCGCTCCTTCCTGCTGATGCGCACCCTGATCGGCGTCATGGGCATTCTGCTGCCGGTGACGCTCCTGCTCGGCGACGGCTTCCTGTTCGAGGGAGGGAAGCCGCGGGGGTCGCTGAGCGCGTACTACTACTCCGGCATGCGCGACATCTTCGTCAGCTGCCTGTGCGTGACCGCGTTCTTCCTGATCTTCTACAAGTTCTTCGAGCGGAACCTGGAGAACACGCTCAGCATCGTCGCCGGCGTGACGGCGGTGGGTGTGGCGCTGTTCCCGACCGGGCGGCCGGGCGGCGGGACGGTGCCGCTGTCGCCGTTGCAGGAGAAGCTCGGCGAGCAGACGGTGCAGAGCGTGCACTACGTGTGCGCGGCGACGTTCATCCTCTGCCTGGGCGTGATCAGCTACTTCTTCGGACGCCGCGAGGGTGCCAGGTCGCAGCACCGCGACGGGCACCTGGCGCGGTTCTCCCCCGCGTTCTGGCGGTCGTTCCACTACGCGTGCGCGGCGGGGATCGCCCTTGCCGTGGTGTACATCGCGGTGACCCAGGTGTCCCACACGCTCGACGCGTACAGCCTGATCATCGGCGAGACGGCCTCGGTGCTGTGCTTCGGCGCGTCGTGGCTGGCGAAGGGCTTGGAGCTCGACATCCTGACCAGCGCCTCGGCGGCACAGGACCAGATCGAGGCGGGCACGACCGAGGAAACGGCAGCAGCCTAGGTGCGTAACGGTGCGCCGCTCAGCTGAGCGGCGCACCTGTCGAAGTCGCGGGCATGGGACTCATGATCTTCGCCGGGCTGGTCGTCGTGGCGGTGGCCGCCGAAGCGTTGCTGCCGCGGCGTGAGCCGGCGAGAACTACTTCTTCCCGCGCGGGCTGTTCTTCTTGCGGGGCTTCACGCTGATGTGGATCGGGGTGCCGAGGAAGTCGAACTCCTCGCGCAGCTTGCGCTCCACGAACCGGACGTAGCCGGGGTCGAGCGCGCCCGTGGTGAAGAGCACGAACTTCGGCGGCGACACGCCGGCCTGGGTGGCGAACAGCACGCGCGGGGCGCGCCCGCCGCGGACCGGGTGCGGGGTCTGCTGCACGAGCGCCGTGAGCCACTGGTTGAGCTGCCCCGTGGGCACGCGACGCTCCCAGTTCTCCAAGGCGGTGCGCAGCGCGGGCGCGAGCTTGTCGACGGCGCGGCCGGTGAGCGCCGAGACGTTGTGC
This sequence comes from Dactylosporangium sp. NPDC050588, assembly GCF_040654975.1. NCBI lineage: Bacteria > Bacillati > Actinomycetota > Actinomycetes > Micromonosporales > Micromonosporaceae > Dactylosporangium > Dactylosporangium sp. NPDC050588. Next base: position 8,050 of record NZ_JBFAJA010000111.1, read on the forward strand.
CTGATCGCCCACGGCACGCGGCGCAGCTCCCGCTCGATCTCCTTGCCGAGCTGGTGGCGCCGGTCCTCGTCGACGAGGTCCCACTTGTTGAAGGCGATGACGAGCGCCCGGCCGGACTCGATGACCATGGTGATGATCCGCTGGTCCTGCTCGGAGATGACCTCGCTCGCGTCGAGGAGCACGATCGCGACCTCGGCCGCCTCGATCGCCGCGTTGGTGCGCAGCGAGGCGTAGTACTCGGTGCCGCTGGCGTGCGCGACCCGCTTGCGCAGGCCGGCGGTGTCGACGAGGTGCCAGGTCTCGCCGCCGAAGTCGACGAGGCTGTCGACCGGGTCGACGGTGGTGCCGGCGACGGAGTCGACGACCGCCCGCTCCTCCTTGGCCAGCTTGTTGAGCAGGCTGGACTTGCCGACGTTGGGCCGGCCGACGAGCGCGATGCGGCGCGGCCCGGCCTCGCGGGGCGGGGCGACACGAGCGGCCGGCAGCGCCTCGAGGATCTTGTCGAGCAGGTCGCCGGAGCCGCGGCCGTGCAGGGCCGAGACGGGGAACGGCTCGCCGAGGCCGAGGCCCCAGAGGCTGGAGATCTCGCCCTCGATGCGCGCGTTGTCGACCTTGTTGGCGACGAGGATCACGGGCCGGCCGCTGCGGCGCAGCATCCTGACCGCGGCCTCGTCGTCGGAGGTCGGCGGGATCGTGGCGTCGACCACGAACAGCACCACGTCGGCGGTCTGGGTGGCGATCTCGGCCTGGGTGGCGATGGCCTTGGCCCGCTCCTTGGCGTCGGGCAGCCAGCCGCCGGTGTCCACGACGGTGAAGTGCCGCCCGGTCCACTCGGCGTCATAGGCGACCCGGTCGCGGGTGACGCCGGCAACATCCTCGACGACCGCCTGACGGCGGCCCAGGATCCGGTTGACGAGGGTCGACTTGCCGACGTTGGGTCGGCCGACGACGGCGACGATCGGCACACTCAGCTCGACGTCATCGACAACGTCGACGTCGACCTCGGCACCTGCGGATGCCTCAGCGCTCACGGGGGTCCTTTGCTCAACGGCCGGGGGGCCGGCGCTCGCCTATGCGGTGACCTTGTCCAGCATCCGCTGGAGTCGCTCGACCACCTCGTCGATGCCGAGCGCGGTGGTGTCGAGCACGACGGCGTCGTCGGCTTGGCGAAGCGGATCGGCGGCGCGCGTCGAGTCAAGTCTGTCACGACGGGCCAGGTCGGCTGCGGTCGCGGCCTGGTTGGTCGCATTCTCGGTGCTCCGGCGCCTGGCCCGCTCGTCCGCGGAGGCGGTGAGGTAGACCTTCAGGTCGGCGTCGGGGGCGACGACGGTGCCGATGTCGCGGCCCTCGACCACGATCCGGCCCGCCTCGGCGATGATGTCCCGCTGGAGCGCGACGAGCAGCGCCCGCACGGCCGGGACCGCGGACACGGCCGACACCGCCTGGGTGACCTCGGTGCCGCGGATCTCACTGTCGACGCCGACGCCGTCGACGCTGATGTGCGGCTCGGCCGGGTCGGTGCCGATGCGCAGCGCCGCCGACGCCGCGACGGCGTGGATCTTCTCCGCGTCGGCGAGGTCGACGTTGTCGCGCAGCACGGCCCAGGTCACCGCCCGGTACATGGCGCCGGTGTCCAGGTAGCGGGCGTCGAGGGCCTGTGCCACCCGGCGCGAGATCGTGGACTTGCCGGACCCGGAGGGCCCGTCGATGGCAACCACCAACTGGCCGCTGTGTCCTGCCACGCCCGATCCTCCACAACACGATGAATCCCCGATGACACCTGCTGTTCGACAGTACTTGACCCGCCGGTGGCCCTACCTCACGGGAGCACGTCGTCGCAGGAGGATGGCACATCGCCCGGTGCGCCCGGTGAGGTCGGTGCGCACGGCGAGCACGGGGCGCACGGGTCGCTCACCGTGAGCAGGTGCCGGGTCACCGTCTCGTTGACCTCGATGAGGGCGTCGACGTGCTCGGGGCCGAGCGCGTCGAAGAACCAGTGCCGCACGTGCTCGACGTGGCGGGGCGCGGCGGCGGTGATCGCGTCCCAGCCGGCCTCGGTGAGCACGACGAACGCGCCGCGGGGGTCGTCGGCGCACGGCTCGCGGGCGACCAGGCCGCGTGCGGTCATCCGGGTGATCTGGTGCGTGAGGCGGGTCTTCTCCCAGTCGGCGGCGACGCGGAGCTGGAAGACGCGCAGCCGCCCGCCGGGTGCCTCGGAGAGGCTGACGAGGACCGCGTAGTCGGCGCTGGACAGCCCCGTCTCCTGCTGCAGCTGGCGGGCGATGCGACCCCTGACCGCGGCGTTGACGGCGAGGAACCCGCGCCAGGCGCGCTGCTCCCGCTCGTCGAGCCAATTGGGATCCGTCACACCCGAAGTCTACGTCCATGGGTGACACATCACCGTGGGACGAGCTAGCGTGACGGTGACGCGTCACCCATGCCAGTCACAGGCAGAGCACCCAAACGTCGCACGAGCAGAGAGTTGGACCATGACCAAGATCGGGATCATCCTCGGCAGCACCCGCCCCGGCAGGAACGGCGAGGCGGTCGCCAAGTGGGTGTACGACATCGCGAGCCGCCGCTCCGACGCGGAGTTCGAGCTGGTCGACCTGCTCGACTACAACCTGCCGCACCTCGACGAGGCGGTGCCGCCGTCCATGGGGCAGTACGCGCACGAGCACACCCGGCAGTGGGCCGCGAAGATCGCCGAGCTGGACGGCTTCGTGTTCGTGACGCCGGAGTACAACCACTCGACCAGCGGCGCGCTGAAGAACGCGATCGACTTCGTCTACTCCGAGTGGAACAACAAGGCGGCCGGGTTCGTCAGCTACGGCTCCGCCGGCGGCACCCGCGCGGTCGAGCACCTCCGGCTGATCATGGGCGAGCTGCAGATCGCGGACGTCCGGGCGCAGGTGGCGCTGTCGCTCTTCACCGACTTCGAGAACTTCTCGACGTTCAAGCCGGGCCCGCAGCACGAGGGCACGCTCGGCGTGGTGCTCGACCAGACGGTGAGCTGGACCAAGGCCCTCGAAGCGGTCCGCAAGCAGTAGCCGGCGGTCCGCGAGCAGCAGACGGCGGTCCGCGAGCAGCAGATCAGGAAGCGGCGGCCGCCCGTGCGAAGCGGGCGGCCAGTGCCGCCGTGGCCGACCGCAGCTCCGGCGGCCCGACCAGCTCCACCTCGACGTCGAACATGCCGAACCACGCCGCGAGACCTGTCCACGACCACGAGCCGGCGCTGACCCGGCACCGGTCCGGGCCCAGCTCCTCGACGATGGCCTGGCCCCGGGTCCACTCGGTGATCGCCGCCGCCGGCGCGTGCAGGATCGCCTCGCCGCGGCACGGCAGCGGGTCGTGGCCCTCGAACCGCTCCGCCACGAACGCCGCCACGTCCGCCGCCGGCAGCGGCCGGGGCGTGAACCGGGGACCGCTGGGTGTGCGCAGCGTCATGCGGTCCACCCGGTACGTGCGCCAATCCACCCGATCGAGGTCGAAGCCGATGAGGTACCACCGGCCGCCCCACGTCACCACGTGGCACGGCTCGACCCGGCGCCGGTCGCCGGCGTGCCCGGCCGCGATCTCCCGCACGCCCGCGTAGTCGAAGCGCAGCACCTCCCGCGCCCGGACGGCCTGGCCGATCGCCAGCAGGACCGCCGTGTCGACCCGCGACGGCTGCCAGCCGGCCTTCGCCACCCGGGTCACCTGCAACGCGTCGACCCGCTGGCGCAGCCGGGCCGGCATCACCTGCCGCACCGTCGCCAGGGCGCGCAGCGCCGCCTCCTCGACGCCCTCGACCGACATCGTCGCCGTCTGCAGCGCCACCGCCACCGCGACGGCCTGGTCGTCGTCGAACAGCAGCGGCGGCAGCTCCGACCCGGCGTCGAGCCGGTAGCCGCCGTCCGGCCCGCGGGTCGCCTGCACCGGATAGCCGAGCTCGCGCAGCCGGTCGACGTCGCGCCGGACGGTCCGCGGGCTCACCTCGAGGCGGTCGGCGAGGGTCTGCCCCGGCCAGTCGCGGCGGGCCTGCAGCAGGGACAGCAACGCCAGGAGGCGGGCCGAGGTCTCCAACATGCGTCCAGTATCGCCCGCACTTGAGGACAGAAGCTGTCCGCATCTACCGGCAATCTCAGCGGCATGATTCAGACGAGAGCGCTGACGAAGGACTTCGTCGTCAACCGCAAGACCACGGTGCACGCGGTCCGTGGCATCAGCCTGGACATCGCGCCGGGCGAGCTCGTCGCGGTGCTCGGCCCGAACGGTGCCGGCAAGACCACGACGCTGCGGATGCTGACCACGCTCATCGCGCCGACCAGCGGCACCGCGACCGTCGCCGGGCACGACGTGGCGACGCGGGCGGCGGCGGTACGGCGGGAGATCGGCTACGTGGGGCAGGGCAACGGCGCCGGCCACATCCACCGCGTCGCCGACGAGCTGCGCACCCAGGGCCTCATCTACGGCCTGGACCGCAAGGCCGCCGCCCGGCGCACCGACGAGCTGCTGGAGGCGCTCGACCTCGCCGAGCAGCGCGACCGCAAGGTTTCGGACCTGTCCGGCGGCCAGCGGCGGCGCCTCGACGTGGCGATCGGGCTGGTGCACGCGCCCCGGCTGCTGTTCCTCGACGAGCCGTCGACGGGGCTCGACCCGCAGAACCGCGCGAACCTGTGGCAGCACATCCTGCGGATGCGCGAGGAGCACGGCATGACGATCGTGCTGACCACGCACTACCTCGACGAGGCCGACACCATGGCCGAGCGGGTCGTGGTCGTCGACCACGGCGAGGTGATCGCCGACGACACGGCGTCGGCGCTGAAGGCCAAGCTGACCGGCGACAAGCTGCTGCTGACCGGCGACCTCCCGCTCATCGCCAAGGCGGCCGGCGGGCTCGCCGGCATGCGCGACATGACCGAGATCTCGGACACGCTGACGTTCCGGGTCAACGACGGACCCGCCGCGCTGCCCGAGCTCATCGCGGCGGTGCCGGGCGCCGTCCGTACCGCCGAGATCCAACGCCCCACGCTCGACGACGTCTTCCTGTCCCTGACCGGCCGCAACCTCCGGGAGAACGCATGAGCGGGCCGGAGCGGAGCGGAGAGAGCACTCATCATGTCGCGGTCATGGTCAGGCCGACGCCGGAGCGAAGCGGAGGTGGCGGAATGACCACCCTCGCACTGCGCGACGTCCGCATCGTCGCGGCCCGGGAGCTGCGGCCGCTGCTGCGCTCGCCGTTCTCGCTGATCTTCGGCATGATCCAGCCGCTGGTGTTCCTGGCGCTGTTCGGGCCGCTGCTCGCCGGCTCCCTGAAAGGCCAGGAAGGCGGCCTCGGCAGCGACGTGTGGCAGTGGTTCGTGCCGGCGATCCTCGTCATGACCACGCTCTTCGGCACGTCGACCGTCGGGGCGAACCTGCTCAGCGAGTTCGTCACCGGCGCGCACGAGCGCATGCTCGTCACGCCCCTCGCCCGGCACGCGCTGCTGGTCGGCCGCGCGCTCAAGGAGATGGTGCCGCTCGCCGGGCAGGCCCTGATCATCGTCGTGGTGATGCTGCCGTTCGGCTTCGAGCTGCACCCGGCCGGCGCGCTGCTCGGCCTGGCGCTGCTCGCTCTCTTCGGCGTCGGGCTCGGCTCCTTCAGCTACGCCCTGGCGGTCGCGGTCCGCCGCACCGACTGGATGTTCTGGGTCGTGCACCAGACGCTGCTGTTCCCCCTGATGATCCTCTCCGGGATGCTGCTGCCCCTGGAGACCGGGCCGGGCTGGATGCGGGCGCTGGCGCAGTTCAACCCGCTGGCGCACATGGTGACCGCCGAGCGTCTGCTCTTCGCCGGTACGGTCAGCGACCGCGCCGTCTGGTGGGGCTTCGCCGCGGCGGCCGCGACCGCCCTCGCCGGGCTCACGGTCGGCATCCGCGCGATGCGCCGCTCCACCTGACGGCGGCTACTCGCCGACGGCCTTGAAGAGTGCGCCGATCTCCGCCTGGGACAGGTGTCGCGTCCTGCCCGGGCGGAGATCGCCGAGCCGGATCGGGCCGATCTGGGTGCGGATCAGCCGCTGCACCGGGTAGCCGACCGCGTCGAACATCCGCCGCACGATGTGGTTGCGCCCCTCGTGCAGCACGACCTCGACGAGCGCGACCTTCCCGTACGCGTCGACGACCCTGAACGAGTCGACCTTCGCCGGCCCGTCCTCGAGCTGCACGCCGGCCTTCAGCTCCCGGCCCATCGCCCGCGGCACCGGCCCGGCGATCTCCACCTGGTAGGTCTTCGCCACCTCGTACGAGGGGTGCATCAGCTTGTGGGCAAGGCCGCCGTCGTTCATCAGCAGCAGCAGGCCCTCGCTGTCGAGGTCCAGGCGCCCGACGTGGAAGACGCGGGTCGAGAGGTTGGGCACGTAGTCGGCGAGCGCCTCGCGGCCCTTCTCGTCGTCCATCGTGGACACCACGCCGCGCGGCTTGTTCAGCGCGAGGTACACCAGCCGCGTGTCGGTGATCAGGCGCGAGCCGTCGACGTGGATGGCGTCCCGCGTCGCGTCGGCCTTGTCGCCGAGGGTCGCCTCCTTGCCGTTGACGGTGACGCGGCCCTCGTCGATCATCCGCTCGCAGTTCCGGCGGGACCCGAGGCCGGCCGCGGCCAGGATCTTCTGCAGCCGCTCCTCGTTGCGCGGCAGCTCGGCGTCCGGTGGCGCGTCGAACGCGGAACCCTCGAAGTCGGCTTCTGTGGACTTGTCAGCGCTGGGCATCGGCGATCTCATCAATGTCGTCGGGAAGGAACGGGGCGAGCGGCGGCAGCTGGTCGACGCTGTCCAGGCCGAGTTTCTCCAGGAACAGCGACGTCGTCCGGTACAGGAACGCCCCGCTTTCGGGCTCACTGCCGGTCTCCTCGATCAGACCCCGCGTCACCAGCGTACGGACAACGCCGTCGCAGTTCACACCGCGGATGGCCGAGATACGCGACCTGGTGACAGGCTGCTTGTAGGCGACCACGGCGAGTGTCTCCAGGGCGGCCTGGGTGAGCCGGATCTGCTGCCCGTCGAGCACGAACTTCTCCACGTAGGGCGCGAACTCCGCCCGCGTGTACAACCGCCACCCACCCGCGACGCGCCGCAGGTCGAAGCCGAGGCCGAGCTGGGTGTACTGCCGGGCGATGTCCTCCAGGACCCCACGGATCCGGTCGACGGGCTGGTCGAGCACCTGCGCGAGGGTGATCTCGGTGGCGGGCTCGTCGACGATGAGGAGGATCGCCTCGATCGCGCCGCGCAGCTCGCTCTCCGACATGACCGGCACCGGCTCCGGCTCGGGTTCCGGTTTCGGCTCTGGTACGGCGGCAGCGGGCACCTCGAACAGCGCACCGCTGTCGACCGCCGGCTCGTCGGCTTCCCCGGCGGGCGCGTCCTCGGCTGCGGCCTCGACCACCTCCTCGGCGGCGGCCTCCTCGACGACCGCGACCTCCGGCTCAGCGACAGGCGCTTCCTCGGTGGCGGCCTCCTCGACGACCCCGGCCTCCGGCTCGGCGACGGGCGCTTCCTCGGCAGCCGACTCCGCGACGACAGACTCGATCACGTCCTCGGGAGCAGCCTCCTCGACGACCGCGACCTCAGGCTCGGCGACAGGCGCTTCCTCCGCGGGCGGCTCTTCGACGACCTCGGGCTCTGGCTCGGGCTCGGTGGCGGCCTCCGCGACCGACGCTTCGCCGGACACCGCGTCCCCGGCGGCGGGCTCCTCCGCGACCTCTTCAGCGGCGGGTTCCTCGACGGCCTCGACGGCGGCGGGCTCCTCGACGGGCAGCTGCTCGGCGGGGGGCTGGGGGCGAGCCCAGGGCGGGACCCAGTTCGCTGCCTGGTCGGCGAGCGACCTCGACTGGTCGTCCTGACTCACTGGTCCACCTCGCTGTTCACTGCTTCCGCATCATCCGCCACTGGTTCGTCCTCTGCCGGGCCTTCAGCCGGGCCCTCGGCCGGTGGGGTCTCGGGCGGGGCGGGGCTGCCCTCGTACTCCTCGACCTCGATCGTGGCGGCCGCCGCATCGTCCGGGCCCGTCCAGCGGACGAGCAGCTCCCCCAGGGCCTGGACCTGCTCGAAGGAGACGAGGTCCTCGCGGTACAGCTCCAGCAGCGCCAGGAAGCGGGCGACGACCTCCAGGGTCGACTCGCAGTCGATGCACAGCGCGCTGAACGTCGCCTCGCGTTGTGCGATGAGACGGTCGCGGACGATGTTGGCGTGTTCGCGGACGCTGACGCGGACCATGTGGATGTGCGCGATCGAGACGACCGGAGGGCCCGACTTCGGGGTGAACGCCTTCAGCGCCAGCTTCAGCAGCCTCGCCGGGCCGACGCCGAGGACGAGGTCGGGCAGCGCCTCGGCGTACTGCGGCTCCAGGGACACCGAGCGCGGGTAGCGGCGGGACCCGACGGCCTCCAGGCCCGCGATGTGCGCCGCCGCCTCCTTGAACGCCTTGTACTGCAGCAGCCGCGCGAAGAGCAGGTCACGCGCTTCCAGCAGCGCCAGGTCCTCCTCGTTCTCGACGGTGGCCGACGGCAGGAGGCGGGCGGCCTTCAGGTCGAGCAGGGTGGCGGCGACGACCAGGAACTCCGACGCCTCGTCGAGGTCCCAGTCGTCGCCCATGCCGCGGATGTACGCGATGAAGTCGTCGGTGACGGTGTGCAGCGCCACCTCGGTGACGTCGAGCTTGTGCTTGCCGATGAGCTGCAGCAGCAGGTCGAACGGACCGGTGAAGTTCGCCAGGCGCACCTGGAAGCCCGAGGGGGCGGCGTCGGCACCCGGCAGTGCGGGCACATCCGGTACAGGAGCCGCAACGTCCACGACGTCCGCCACGGCGGCATCGGAAAGCGCGTCCACGGTGGAGGGATCCGGCGAGGGGTTCGCGGAGTCCATCGTGGCTGGGTCGGTCACCGGAAGACCGTAGCGCAAAGGGTCGCGAAAACCGCTACAACCGCCGCTCGGCCTGCTGGGCGATGACCTCGCGGGCGAGCTGCCGGTAGTTGCGGGCACCCGAGGACGACGGATCGAGCGTGGTGATGGGCGCGCCGGCGACCGTCGACTCGGGGAACTTGACGGTCTTGGTGATGACCGTCTGGTACACCTTGTCGCCGAACGCCTCCACGACCCGCTGCAGCACCTGGCGGCAGTGGGTGGTGCGGCTGTCGTACATGGTGGCGAGGATGCCTTCGAGCTCCAGGTCGAAGTTGAGCCGCTCGCGGACCTTGTCGATCGTGTCGAGCAGCAGCGCCACACCGCGAAGTGAGAAGAACTCACATTCCAGCGGGATCATGACGCCGTGCGCGACGGTCAGCGCGTTGATCGCGAGCAGGCCCAGCGACGGCTGGCAGTCGATCAGGATGTAGTCGTACTCCTTCAGGACCGGACGCAGCACCCGGGCCAGGGCCATCTCGCGGGCGACCTCGGTGACCAGCTGGATCTCGGCCGCCGACAGGTCGATGTTGGCCGGCAGCAGGTGCAGGCCGGCGATGTCGGTCTTGATCCGGATGTCCTCGACGGTCACGTCGGAGTCCATCAGGATGTTGTAGATCGTCAGGTCGAGGTTGTGCGGGTTGACGCCGAGGCCGACCGACAGGGCACCCTGCGGGTCGAAGTCGACGAGCAGGACCCGCCGCCCGTACTCGGCGAGCGCCGCGCCCAGGTTGATGGTCGACGTGGTCTTGCCCACGCCGCCCTTCTGGTTGGCCATCGCGATGATCCGCGCCGGGCCGTGCCGATCCATCGGCATCGGCTCGGGGATCGGCTTGCGCATCGTGTACGCCGTCGGATCCGCCGGCCCGAGCTCGGCGCCGAGGTCAAGCGATGCCTGCTCGGCGCGCATCTGCGTCGTCCAAGACTCCGCTTGGTCACCCATGCCTGTCATCGAACCTCTTCGCCCCTCCCGGCGGCTCATCTCCACCCGGGGCCGATTCGTCGTCGGCGATCTGGGGAAGCGGGACGGCCGTTGCCCGACTCTACGTCACTGCAGGGTACATACCCCACTCCGCGCGCCCGGCGTGTCGCGACCGGCTTCGTTGGGTACGGTCATCGACGTGTTGGGACCAGGAGACGTGCTCGGCGACAGGTACCGCCTCGATGAGTTCGTCGCCAGCGGCGGCATGGGGCAGGTGTTCCGCGCGACCGACAAGACGCTGAACCGGACGGTCGCCGTAAAGGTGCTGCTGCCGGGCCTGACCAGGGACGCCGAGTTCGGCGTCCGGTTCCGGGCCGAGGCGCGGATCATGGCCTCCGTCGGACACAAGGGCGTGGTCGGCGTCTATGACTACGGCGAGACACCCGAAGGCACCATGTTCCTCGTCATGGCGTTCGTCGAGGGCCGCCCCCTCGGCGAGCGGATCACCCGCGAGGGTGCACTCCCGGCCGACGAGACCATGGCGATCGTGGCGCAGGCGGCCGACGCGCTGCACGCCGCGCACAGCAACGGCATCATCCACCGCGACGTGAAGCCCAACAATCTCCTGGTCGGCCACAACGGGGCGGTGACGCTCGTCGATTTCGGTGTGGCCCGCTCGGCAGACGTGACATCCGTCACCAAGGTGAACGCGGTGATCGGCACGGCGCTGTACATGTCGCCCGAACAGGCATCCGGGAAGCCGATCTCCCCCGCAACGGACATCTACGCGCTGGGCGCGGTCGCGTACCACTGCCTGACGGGCGCGCCGCCGTTCACCGGCAACTCGCCGCTCGAGATCGCGATCAAGCACCTGCAGGACGATCCGGCGCCGCTGCCGGAGACCGTGCCGGCCGGCGTCCGGGCCGTGGTCGAGCGCGCCATGGCGAAGGACCCCGAGGACCGCTTCCCGACCGCGGCCGCCTTCGCCGCCGCCGCCCGCGACGCGCAGGTGGCGACCCTTCAGGATCAAGATCTGGCGTTCGTGCCGGCGGCGGCCACGCGACGGTCGGCGACGGTGGCCGCGAACGGCCGGCCGGGATCGTCCGGCGCGAGGCCGGACCGGCCCGCCTGGATCCCGGTCGCCATCGGCCTGGCGCTGCTCGTCATGGCCGGCGGCGTGGTCCTCGCCGCGATCGCGCTCAGCCGGGGCGACAAGAAGGGCGACGCCCCCAGCGGCGTGCCCGGCATGTCGCAGTCCCCCGTGGTCGCCACGTCGGGTCCGGCACCCGCTGGGGGCGGCGCCACCCGCACCTCGGCGGCTCCACCCACCAGCGCACCGGCGTCCGCCTCGCCGACCCCCGCCACCAGCAGCGCCGCTCCCCCGCCGGCGACGAGCGAGCCCCCGCCGCCGCCCGCCACGACGACGCAGCCCCAGCCGACGACCGGCGGCACGACACCTCCTGTCGACGGCTCGGTCCCGCCCGCGTAGCCGGTCGGCCAGATCTGGGGTCGGCCGGGATTTTCTGTCGTACCTTCGTGCAACCCTTCGTGGCGGGGCTTCGTCTACCCCGCGACGAAGGGAGCCCGAACGGGTGAACGAAGACGACGAAGCGCAGTTCCGGGAGTTCGTCGCCGCACGGTTCGACGGCCTGCGTTCGCTCGCCTACCTGACGTGCGGGGACTGGCACACGGCGGAGGACGCCGTCGCCTCGTCCCTGGCGAAGCTCTACGTGCACTGGCACCGCGTCGACACGCCCCTCGCCTATGTGCGCAGGGCGGTTGTGCACGCCCTGGTGGACGAGAGCCGCCGGCCGTGGCGGCGCAGGGAGCGCTCGGTGGGCTACAGCCTGCCCGAGCTGCCCGGCCCCGACCACGCCGAGCAGGTCGACGAGCGGATCCGGATCCGCGCCGCACTCGCCCGGATGGCCCCCGGCCAGCGCGCCGTGCTGGTCCTGCGGTACTACGAGGGGCTGAGCGTTGAGGAGACCGCCGAGGTGCTCGGCCGCCAGCCGGGGACCGTCAAGAGCCAGACCGCCCGCGGGCTCACCGCCCTCCGTGCCCTGCTCGACGCGGAGCCTCGTGACGACCCCGGTGCCCGGCCCCCCGGCGCGCGAGCGTCCGCTCCCCCACCGCAGGCGACACCCACTCACGAGATGGAGAACAGGAGGGAAGAGCATGGAGCACGACCTGCCCAGTCTGCTGGCAGCGGCCAGGGACGACGCGCCGCCACCGCGACTCAGCATTGACGACATCACCACCGCCGGCCGCCGGCTCGCCCGGCGTCGCCGCCGCCGCACCCTCCTCGCCTCCGTCGCCGGCGGCCTGGCCGCGGTGATCACCGGCGCCACCGCCGCGATCGCGCTCTTCAACCCGCCGGTCACCGCGCCCACCGCGGACCCCAACGGCACGCCCGGGCTGGTCGTCGACGCCACCCCGTCCTCCGCCCGCCCGGCCGGCTTCGCGTCCGCCGGCCCGTTCCAGACCAACTACAGCGGCTACACCTCAGGGCGGTATGCCGTCAGCGACCCCTACCTGGTCACCGCCCACTACCAGCTGTCCACGATCGACCTCAACGCCGCCCCGTCCGCCGCCCCGTCCGTCTCGCCCTCCCCGACCGTCAACGCCAAACCGGCCCGCACCACGTCGCCGGGCAGCATCGTGCCCCGCGAGGGCCGCCTCGTCGTCTTCGACACCGGCGCCTTCGAGCCCCGCGAGTTCAACGGCGGCACCAAGCTCAGCATCGGCGGCCGGCAGGCCCTGCTGATGCACGCCGGCGGGTCGGTCTCACCGACCGTCGCCGACAAGTACGGCTGCTGCACCGACCCGGTCATCCCGGCCATGGCCTGGCAGTACATGCCGGGCAGCTGGGCGGCCGTCTACTGGTCCCGGGCCGAGACCATGCCCACCCGCGACGAGCTGGTCGCCCTCGCCGAGGCCCTGCCCGCCGCCGTCCCGGCCCCCTTCCCCGTCGGCATCCAGGTCCGCGACCTGCCGAAGGGGTACCGCCTCATCGCCGCCGGCACCCGCACGTCCTCCTACGACAACACCAGCCTGTCGGTGGTCCGCCTGGGCCTGAAACCCATGGCGCCCCCGCTCACCGGCGCCACCGACCTCGACGCGTACTCGTCGCTCATCCTCACCCTCGGCATCGCCGACCACGTGACCGGCGAGGCGATCAACAAGACCACCTGCCCGCCCGCCACCAACCGCTGCGCCATCCTCATCGAGGACGGCCAGTTCTTCCTGCAGGCGGAGACCCTGGGCGACCGCGCGATGAGCACCAGCGAGCTGTCGCAGATCCTGAAGACGATGACCGCCGAGGACCCGTTCGACCCCACCTCCTGGCCCGCCGCCACCGCCGCGTACACCTCCTGACCCGTCGCCGCCCGCGATCCGGTGGACGCTCCCGCCCCACCGGATCACAGCCCGCACCCGGCCACCCAGCCAGATCAACACCGCGCGATCTTCACGGCTCCTTGCGCCCGGGGTGCATTCGGGCCTCTCGCCAACCAACCCGCATATCGGGCATTGACCAACGTCTCATCCACACGCTCCGACCCCTCCATCCGCACGAAGCCGCGGACCCGAGCCGACCCGGCCGTCGCTTTTCGGCATGCCGCGCCCCTCTCGACAGACACCCACCGACCACCGGACCGCAACGACCGACAACCCACCCCGCGGCGCCCGCTCCCACACACCCACCGCAGAGCCGGCCCAGCACGGCGGAACACCTGACCCCCGCGCCCCGCAACACTTCGCGCCCATGACGTGATCAAAGGACAGCCCCGGCCACCATCACGACCACAGCCGTCCTCCGATCATCACGCCGCCGACCCACCCGATAGACGGCGCGCGATCCACCCTGCCTCAGAAGATCGCGTGCGGTGGCTCGCGCACCGCCCGATACACAAAGCCACGAACCCTGGCATCGACCAATGCTTACGGCAGCCCGGGAACGCACCGTCCCGGACAGGGCGCGAACACACCGCCGCCCCAGCCAGAACCGGACGCACCGCGCCCGACACGGCGGCAAACTCGGTCCACTCGGCCACGCGCCCCGCAACGCTTCTCGCCCACGACATGATCGAAGGACAGCCCTGGCCGCGATCACAACCACAGCCATCCTTCGATCATCGCGCCGCCGACCCGCCCGATAGACGGTGCGCGATCCACCCCCTGTTCCAGATCAACTTGGGGGGTGGATCGCGCAAGGTTTATGGGACGAAAGCCGCGAACGCGGGCATTGATCAATGTCTAAGGCGGGCAGGGAGCATGTCGCCCGCCCTGGGCAGGCAGGGAAACGCACGCTGCCTGCCCGGGGCCGACGCCAACAGCGTGGGTTACTTGTGGCGGTTGTACATGCGGGGGGACTTCGACTTGGCGCCCTTGCCGCCGGAGCTCTTGCCGCCGCCGTGCTGCTGGACGCCGGGCGGGAGGGAGCGGTTGGCCTGGGCGCGGCGGATCGCTTCGAGCGGGTTGCGCGGAGGCGCTTCCTCGGACTCGGCGGCGGCAGCGGTGGTGGCAGCAGTGGTGGCAGCGGTGGTCGTGGTGTTGTCGGGCTGGTTGTCTGCGGTACCGGCAGGCATGGCGTCTCCTTCGCGGATGACTGACGCGGAAGTACCTTCCGCGGGAAGGTGAACGGGGACGTGGACAGGCGTCAGCCGCGCAGCAGACGAAGCGGGAGCCGAGCGAAACCCCACCACAACAGCAGGGGTCGTGCGAGAACCCACAACGGGGGCCGCCAAAGCAGACCAGTCACAACGGGTCGCGGCGGCACGCGCGGCGTCAGTGGGCTCAGAAACGCATGCGCCTACGGTAACACGGCTCCAAGCTCCCCGGTGAGGTACCGCTGCACGGTCGCACCCACCTGGACCACCAGTGAAGAGGGGGTGGCGGCGACGACGGGCGGCAGGCGCAGGATCTGCCGGCAGAAGGCGAGGCCCAGCATCTGGGTGGCGACCAGGCCGGCCCGGACCGTGGCCTCGGCGGGGTCGGGGCAGACGGCGAGCGCCACCGGAGCGACCTGCGAGGCGAAGATGTCCCGCAGCCGCGAGGCGGCCGCCTCGTCGGTGGCGGCGGAGCGCAGCAGGGTCAGCAGCGCGTCGTCGGACGGGTCGCCCTCCCAGCGCTTGATGAAGTGCGCGACGAGCGTCTCGCCGAGCCGGTCGCGCGGGATGCCGGCCACGTCGGGCAGCCGCAGGTGCACGTCGACGGCGGCGGCGAAGAGCTGGGCCTTGTTGCCGTAGTAGCGCATGACCATCGAGGGGTCGATGGCGGCGTCGGCGGCGATCGCCCGGATGGTGGCCCGCTGGTAGCCGTCGGCGGCGAACCGTTCCCTGGCCGCGCGGAGGATCGCCGCGCGGGTGGCGTCGGATCTGCGCTCGGGCTGCATGCCCACAACCGTAGGCCAACAAGCGTTGACAGGAAAGTCAACACGTGTTGGCATTGGCTGGTGTACGACGTCATCGTGGTCGGCGCGAGGCCGGCCGGAGCGGCGACCGCCATGCTGCTGGCCCGGCGCGGGCTCAGGGTGCTCGCGGTCGACCGGGCCAGGTTCCCCAGCGACACGCTGTCGACGCACCAGATCCAGCCGTCCGGGACCGAACGGCTGCGGCGCTGGGGGTTGCTCGACCGGCTGCTCGCCGCCGGTACACCGGCGACCGAACGCGTGCGGTTCGACCTCGGCGGCACCGTCCTGCAGGGCAGGTTCCCGGAGGGCGTCCTGTACAGCCCGCGGCGCACCGTCCTCGACGCGATCCTGGTCGGCGCGGCCAGGGAGGCGGGGGCCGAGGTGCGGGAGGGGTTCCACGTCGCCGGCTTGGTCTGGGACGACAGAGGCGTCGCGGGCATCCGGGGACGCGACGGCACCGAGCTCCGCGCGCCGGTCGTCGTCGGCGCCGACGGCAAGCACTCGCTCGTCGCGAAGGAGGTCGCCGCGCCGGTACAGCGCAACGTGGCCCCCAGGACGGTCGCCAGCTACGCCTACTGGGAAGGCGTCGAGCCCTGGAAGGGCAGCGAGCCCTGGAAGGGCAGCGAGCCCTGGAAGGGCAGCGAGCCCTGGAAGGGCGGCGAGCACCGGGCGGGCGGCGAGCAGCGACACGGCGAGCTCTACCACCGCCCCGGCCGGGCGGTCGCCGCGTTCCCGACCAACGACGGCCTCACCATGGTGTACGCCGCCGCGCCGATCGACAAGTTCAGCACCTGGCGCACCGACGTCGAGGGGCACCTCCTGGCGACGCTGGACCGCTGCGGCGACCTGGGCGAGCGGGTCCGGGCCGGCCGGCGGGTCGAACGCCTGCGGACCACCGTCGACCTGCCCAACGTGGTGCGCCGGGCACAGGGCCCCGGCTGGTTCCTCGCCGGCGACGCGGGGCTCGTCATGGACCCGGTGACCGCGCAGGGCATCGGCAACGCCCTCGCCGACGCGGAGCTGCTCGCCGAGACGATCGCCGAGGGCCGGACGGACTACCAGCGCCGGCGCGACGCGGCGCGGCTGCCGATCTTCGGCCTGACCACGGGGCTGGCCGCGCTGCGGCCCGCGAAGGGTCTCAACGCGGTGCTGCTCAAGGCCATCGCGCGGCGGGAGGCGAGCACGGAGCAGTTCCTCGGGGTGTTCGCGGGCACCGTGCCGGTGAGGACGTTCCGCCGGAGCATCCCGCGGATGCTGGTTCAGCGCGCCCGGGGGTGGGCGGTCGCGTAGACCTCGCGGAGCTTGTCGACGGTGACCAGCGTGTACACCTGCGTCGTGGTCACCGAGGCGTGCCCGAGCAGCTCCTGCACCACGCGGATGTCGGCGCCGCCGTCGAGCAGGTGCGTGGCGAACGAGTGGCGCAGCGTGTGCGGCGACACCCCGTGCGGCCCGTCGACCGGCAGCCCCGCCCGGACGGCGGCCTTGCGCAGGATCGTCCACGCGCTCTGCCGCGACAGGGCGCCGCCGCGGGCGTTGAGGAAGACGGTGGGCGTGCCGGTGCCGTTGGCGACGAGCGACGGCCGGGCGCGGACCAGAAACACATCCATGGCGGTCCGCGCGTAGCTGCCCATCGGCACGAGGCGGGTCTTGCCGCCCTTGCCGCGCAGCGTGACGAGGCCGTGGGCGCCGGTCAGGTCGAGGTCGTCGACGGCGATGCCGACGGCCTCGGAGATGCGGGCGCCGGTGCCGTACAGGAACTCCAGCAGCGCCTGGTCGCGCAGCCCGAGCGGCCCGGCGTCGGCAGCGGTGGCGAGCAGCCGCGACACCTGGTCGACGTCCAGGGCCTTCGGCAGCCGCTTCGGCAGCGACGGCGGCTTCACGTCCCGCGACGGGTCGGTCGGTGCGAGCCCCTCCAGCAGCAGGAACCGGTGCAGCCCCCGCACCGCGCTCGCGGCCCGCGCCGCCGACGACGCCGACAGCGGCGGGTGCTCGCCGCCTTCCTGGAGGTCGCCGGTCCGTAGCGCCGCGACGTGCCCGGCGATGTCCCGCGCCCCGACGTCGGCGAGGTCGCCGATCCCGCACGCGGCGAGCCAGTCCACGTACCGGTCGAGGTCGCGCCGGTACGACGCCAGGGTGTTCTCCGCGAGCGCCCGCTCGACCGTGAGGTGGTCCAGGTACACGTCGACGGCCTTGCGCAGCACGGACGCGTCAGCGGGCGCGGGCCCGCCGACGGGAGCAGCGGACGCATCGGCGGACGGGAGCCCGCCGACGGAAGCAGCGGACGCATCGGCGGACGGGAGCCCGCCGACGGAAGCAGCGGACGCGTCGGCGGACGCGGGCCCGCCGACGACCGAAGCAGCGGACGCGGGCACGCCGGCGGCCGCCGCGACCGGAGCGTGGGTCGCGGCGGCGTCCGCCGGCTCGAGCGTCACCGTCTAGGCCAGCACTTCCGCCAGCGCGAGGTGGTCCATCCCGTGCGCGTCGGCGACCGGGCCGTAGGTCACGTGGCCGTCGTGCGTGTTCAGCCCGAGCGCCAGGGCCGGGTCGCGACGCAGCGCGTCCCGCCAGCCCCGGTTCGCCAGCTCCAGCGCGTACGGCAGGGTCACGTTCGTCAGCGCGTACGTGCTGGTGTGCGGCACCGCGCCGGGCATGTTCGCGACGCAGTAGAAGATCGAGTCGTGGACCCGGTAGGTCGGCTCGGCGTGCGTGGTCGGGCGGGAGTCCTCGAAACAGCCGCCCTGGTCGATCGAGATGTCGACGAGGACGCTGCCGGGCTTCATCCGCTTCACGAGGTCGTTGGTGATGAGCTTCGGGGCCTTCGCGCCCGGCACGAGGACCGCGCCGATGACGAGGTCCGCGTCGAGGACGGCCCGCTCGATCTCGTAGCTGTTGGACGCGACGGTCTGCAGGTGTCCCTGGTAGATCGCGTCGGCGCCGCGCAGCCGCGAGATGTTCTTGTCCAGCAGCAGGACCTCGGCCTGCATGCCGAGCGCGATCGCGGCCGCGTTGAGGCCGGAGACGCCCGCGCCGATGACGACGACCTTCGCCGCGTACACGCCGGACACCCCGCCGAGCAGCACGCCGCGCCCGCCGCCGGCGCGCATCAGGTGGTACGCCCCGACCTGGGGCGCCAGCCGCCCGGCGACCTCCGACATGGGGGCGAGCAGCGGCAGCGAACGGTCGGTGAGCTCGACGGTCTCATACGCGATGCCGGTGACCTTCCGGTCGACCAGCGCGTCGGTGCACGCCTTGGAGGCGGCCAGGTGCAGGTAGGTGAAGAGGACCTGCCCCTCGCGCATGCGGTGGTACTCCTCGGCGATCGGCTCCTTGACCTTCAGGACGAGGTCGCCGGCGGCCCAGGTGTCGTCCGCGGTCGGCAGGATCTGCGCGCCCGCCTCGCGGAACTCCTGGTCGGTGATCGAGGAGCCGTCGCCGGCACCGGCCTCGATGAAGACCTCGTGCCCGTTCGCGGCGAGCTCGTGGACTCCTGCCGGGGTGATCGCCACCCGGTACTCGTGGTTCTTGACCTCGCGTGGGACTGCGACCTTCACGTCTCGTGACCCCTCTCCACCAGCGACGACGGTGACGCTGCGTGTACCAGCGGCAGTCTATGGCGCGCTGACCGTCCGCGAAGGCAGCACAGTGTGAACTCCTCCGCGAACGGATTGACACACTGTCGCCTTCTCCGGTACTGCCGCCGCCGAAACGCACCCAGGAGGCTGATCTATGCTGTGCGGCCATGACCGTCTACGGCGGGCCCCGCCCGACCTCGCCCGCGGCGCCCGGTGGCCCTGAGGGCCGCAGTGGCTCTGGCGGGCCGCCGCGTGTCAAGCCGGACCCGCTGCTCTTCGGCGCGTTCGGCTTCCTGGTCGTGGCCGTCATCGTCGGGCTGGTCCTCGCGTTCCAGGGCGGTGGTGGCGGCGGCGGTGAGCCGAGCGCCGCCGAGCGGGCCAGCGGCGCGCCCGCCGAGCAGGTCCCGTCGCAGGCCGCGCCGACCTCCGCGCCGCCCCCGCCGCCGTCGAGCGCCGCCCCGTCGCCGACCCCGCCGCAGGCGCTGATCCCGGCGAAGCCGACCCTGCTGCGCGCGTCGCACTCCAGCCTGTGCATGCAGGCCCAGGAGGGCAACGGCGGCGTCGCCACCCAGATGCCCTGCGACAACAACCCGACGCAGGTCTGGATGCCGCAGTCGGTCGCCGGCACGCGGGACGTGTTCGCGTTCGTCAACACGAAGGACAACCGCTGCCTCGACGTCAACGGCGGCTCCAAGGACAACGGCGCGCAGATCCTGCAGTGGGACTGCCACGGCGGCCCCAACCAGCAGTGGCGCCTGCAGCGCGACGGCGACGGCTTCCGGTTCGTCAGCATGAACAGCAACCGCTGCATCGGCGTCGACTCCGGCAGCCCCGCCCCGGGCGCCGCCGTCCGCCAGTGGGACTGCGACAACTCCCCCAACCAGCGCTGGCAGCTGCCGACCTGACGCCGTCACAGCGCCGCGATGTCGCGGGACTCCAGGATCTGCTTGGGCGCGCCGGACCGGGCGACGTGCAGCATCGCCCGGCCGATCTGCTGGGTGCTGGTGGCGATGCCCGGGGCGAAGCGGACCAGGGCCGCGCTCAGCGGGGTCAGGACCGTGTAGATCACGCGGAACAGGCGGACCTTGGACACCGCGCCGTGCATCGGCCGGATGAACCCGGGCCGGAACATGTAGGCCCGCAGGTCCATGGCGAGCAGCGCCTGCTCGGCGGTGCCCTTCACCTGCGCCCACTTCGCGCGGCGGTCGCCGCCCGTGCCTGCGCCGGACACGTAGACGAACGTGGAGCCCGGTGACACCGCCCTGGCGGCGGCGAGCGTGTAGTCGACGGTGATCCGCCAGTACACCTCCTCGGACATGCCGACGGAGGAGACGCCGAGGCAGAAGAAGCAGGCGTCGTAGCCGGCGAGGGGGACGCCGGTGAAGTCGGTGAAGTCGGTGTGCAGGGTCTCCCGCAGCTTCGGGTGGCGCCGGCCGGTCAGGGTGCGGCCGACGACCAGGACCTCGGTGACGTCGTCGGCGAGGAGGCACTCGCGGAGCACGCCCTTGCCGACCATGCCGGTGGCGCCGAAGACGATGACCCTCATGCCGACATCATCCCCCTCATGCCCGCAGGACGGACAGCGTGGCGCCTTTCAGCGTGGTGTACAGGTCGGAGTCGGTGAAATCCGGGCCGGTCTCCTCGCCGATGTAGACGTCGACGTGCTTCGAGCCGCCCATGCCGGGTGTGAACTCGTCGACGATCGTCCACGTCGGCGACTTGAGCCTCGCGCACACGTCGGCGGTGACCTCGGCGTCGCCGCAGCGCAGCACGCTGAAGCGGGCGCCGGCGCGCAGCACGTCACCGTCGGCGGCCGCCGACACCCACGGGACGAGCGGGCGGCCGGCGGTGTCCCGCGGGGCGGTGTCCATCCAGTACCCGGTGTCGTAGGACCAGTTGAGGTACCGCCCGTCGGCGGTGCGGCCGGTCCCCTCGTCCTTGACGGCCTTCACGAACGACGCCGGGAACGTGCCCAGGTCCCGCTGGTCGTGCCCCTTCCGGCAGTCGATCGTGGGGCAGCCGGTGACCCGCTGCGACGCGCCGCCGTGCAGGGTCGCGACGGCCGTGTAGTACACGGTGACCTCCCAGCCCGCCGAGGTCACCGGGCTCGCGCCAGGAGCAGGAGTCGGCAGCGCCGACATGTCGGAGATTCCGGGTAGCGCGCCGGTCTGCGGCGGGTGTCCGGGCGTCTCGGAGACGGATGCCACAGGGGCGTCGCCGGACGAGCACGCCGCCAGCGCCAGCACACACAGCAACAGCGCGTTGACCCGGACCACATCCTGATCTTCTAATCCTGAGGGCGGCGCCGCTCCTGTTTCCGCAGCGAGGTGAAGCGCTTGTCGGTCAGCCGCCGCTCGATCGCGCCCTTCGAGGGCTTTGTCCGCTTACGCGGCCGAGGCGGGGGCGCGATGGCCTGCGCGATCACCGTCACCAGGCGCTCCTCGGCCGCGCGCCGGTTCTGCAGCTGCGAACGGTGCTCCGAGGCGACGATCGACAGCACCCCGTCGACGAGCCGGCCGGCGAGCCGCAGCAGGGCGCGCTCCTTCAGCGGCTCGGGCAGCGCCTGGGTCCCGGCCAGGTCGAACCTGAGCTCGACCCGGGAGTCGGTGGTGTTCACCGACTGCCCGCCCGGCCCTCCGGAGCGGCTGAACCGCCACGCCAGCTCGGCGCGCGGCAGTGCAATGTCGTCGGTGACCCGCAAGTCGTCGTCCACGCCGTCAAGAATGCGGGTTCCGGACTGCATCTTGCACTCCAGGGTGACTTCGGCGGTTGTTTAGGATCGGCTCGGGGTACTCTCGGCTCGCAGCGGGGACGCAGCGGAAAGGTGACACTGTGGCTGATGCCGTCGAGACGGCGCTGCTGGTCGAGGAGTTCGACGCTGAACAGATCACCCCGGTGCGGCACGCCGTGAGCCGGTCGGCCGCCGCCGTCGGCCTGCTCGGGCAGCGCCTGGAGGACTTCGTCCTGGCCGTCAACGAGATCGTCACCAATGCCGTGCGCCATGCCGGCGGGCGCGGCGCGGTGCGGCTGTGGACGCTCGACGGCATCCTGCTGTGCGAGGTCGCCGACAAGGGCTCCGGCATCCCCGCGGAGCGGCTGGACGGTCAGACGCTCCCGCCGAGCAACGCGGTCAGCGGCCGCGGCCTGTGGCTGGCCAGGCATCTCGTCGACGAGGTCACGGTCCTGTCGACGCCGGCGGGCACAATTGTCACGCTTCGCAGCGCTCTGGCGGGTTAGCATCCTGATCGTGCTCCGCCCCTCCTACCCCATCCGGACCGAACGGCTGACCCTGCGCCCGTTCGCCGAACGTGACTTCGCCGACCTGCACGCCCTCACCGGCGACCCGGAGGTCGTGCGGTACCTGTACTGGGACGTCCACGACGAGGAGATGACCCGGGCCTCGCTGAAGAACCGGATGGCCCAGGACGCGCTCACCGAGGAGGGCCAGTGGCTGGTCCTCGCGATGGACCTCGACGGGCGCGTGATCGGCCAGGTGGTGCTCAAGTGGGAGAGCGCGCTGAGCCGCCAGGGCGAGCTCGGCTTCGTGCTGCACCCCGACTTCCAGGGCCGCGGCTACGCCCGCGAGGCGTCCGAGGCGATGCTGCGGCTCGGCTTCGAGGAGCTCGGCCTGCACCGCATCTGCGGCAAGTGCGACACCCGCAACCTGCCGTCGTGGCAGCTGCTCTCGCGGCTCGGGATGCGCCGCGAGGCGCACTTCGTCGAGGACGAGCTGTTCAAGGGCGAGTTCGGCGACCAGTACGTCTACGCCATGCTCGACCGCGAGTGGCGGGCCCGCCGGACCTGAGCGTCAGACCTCGTCGGCGGGCGCGCCGGACCTGAGCGTCAGACCTCGTCGACGTAGACCCACGTCCCGTCGGCGGTCTTCACGAACCGGCTGGTGTCGTGCATCACGCCGGGCTTGCCGTCGGCCTCGTACCGCGCCTTGAACTCGACCGTGCCCTCGGTGTCGAAGAGCCCGCCGCCGGTGCGGTTCAGGATGTACAGGCCCTTCCAGTGCTGCCCGTCCTCGACCGTCAGCAGCCGCGGCCGGGTCTTCTCGTGCCAGGTGCGCAGCAGGAAGTCGCGGTCGCCGACGACATACGCGCTGTACCGGGCGCGCATGAGCAGCTCGGCGCTCGGCGGCGCGTCGGTGCCCCGGTGGAAGCGGCCGCAGCAGTCGTCGTAAGGCTCGCCGAGCCCACACGGACAGAGTGACATGTCAAGATTGTCCACGATGCTGCTGCGGGCTCACGCCGCGGACACGCTTGAACGCGGCGCTCAACGCGAAAGCACCCCCGTAGCCCACCCTCCTCGCCACGGCGCCGAGGGTCGCGCCGGGCTCCAGGAGCAGGTCGGCGGCGAGCGCCAGGCGCCACCCGGTCAGGTACGCCATCGGCGGCTCCCCCACGACCTCCGTGAACCGCCGCGCGAGCAGCGCCCGCGACACGCCCACCTTCTCCGCGAGGACCGCGACGGTCCACGGGTGCGCCGGGTTGTGGTGCAGCAGCGTCAGGGCTGGCCCGACGACCGGGTCGGCCTGCGCCCGGTACCACCCCGGCGCGCCCTCTCCGGCCCGGTCCAGCCAGCCGCGCAGCGCCGAGATGAGCATCAGGTCCAGCAGCCGGTCCAGGACCGCCTCCTGCCCGGCCCGGTCCTTGGCGATCTCCTGCGCCAGCAGCTGGACCAGCGGCCCCTCCTCGCTCACCACGATGGCGTCCGGCAGGGCGCCGAGCAGCCGCCGGCCGACCTCGCCGGCCAGCTCGTAGGCGCCGGTGATGACGAGTGTCGGGCCGTCGGCGTCGGTACCCCAGGTGCGCACCCCCAGGTGCATGACGTCGGCGAGGTCCCGGCCGTCGGGGGTGGTGCACCGCTGCCCCGGGTGGATGACGATCTGCGGGTCGGTGCCGGGCGGGTCGGCGACGGTGTAGTGCCCCGGCCCGCGGATGACCATCACGTCCCCCGGCCCGATCGTCCGCGTCGTGCCGTCGTCGGGGATGTACGTGGCCTCGCCGCGCACCATCGCGACCAACGCGAGGGGCGCCTCGTCCCGGACCCGCAGCGACCACGGCGGCGTCAGGACCGACCGCAGCAGGAACGCCCCGCGGGCCCTCGGCCCGTCGAGCAGTGCCGTCAACGCGTCCACACCGTAGACGATGACACATGCATCGGCGATGCTCGGCCATGGCGCGTCTGCGGGTGGACCGGATTGACTGATCCGCATGGAACAGTTGCGCAGCGTCGTCCTCGCCACCGCCACCCTGCTCGTCGGCCTGTCCGCGGGCGTCTTCTTCGCCTACTCCACGTCGGTCATGCCCGCCCTCGGCCGCGTCGAGGACCGCACGTTCGTCGAGGTCATGCAGAAGATCAACACCGCGATCCTCAACGGCTGGTTCCTGACCGCCTACGTCGGTGCCCTGCTCGCCGCGATCGCCGCCGTGCTGCTCCACCTCGGCGGCCCGCACCGCCCGATGCTGCCCTGGCTGATCGCGGCCACGCTGCTGTACGCCGTGGTCTTCATCGTCACGGCGGCGGTCAACGTGCCGCTCAACGACCAGCTGGACGCGGCCGGCCTGACCGACCCCACCTCGGCCCGGGCCGCCTTCGAGGCCTCGTGGAACCGCTGGAACACGGTCCGCACGGTCTCCTCGGCCGGCGCCCTGCTGACCCTGGCGATCGCCCTCCTGAAGCACTGACCGCCCGTTCCCATGATCCGGAAGAGTTGTGGTCGCCAGGGCGACAAGATCTCTTCCGGATCATGAGAACCAGGTCAGGTGGCGGTCGCGGCCGGGCGCAGCGGCTTCCAGCCGCGGTCGCGGGCGTGGGCGGCGCCGAGGATGCCCACCATGCAGGCGGCGTTGGTGACCTCGCCGCTCAGGGCCATCCCGACCGCCGTGTCGAGGTCGACCCAGTGCAGCTCCAGCTCCGCCTCCTCGTGGGTGCGGGCGTGCCGGTCGGCCTCCGGTACCGGCGAGATGTCCCGGGCGAGGAAGAGCCGGATCTTCTCGTTGGAGCAGCCGGGTGACGGGTGCACCTCGGCGAGGAGGTCCCACGTCGCGGCGGCGAGGTCGACCTCCTCGGCGAGCTCCCGGGCGGCCGCGTCGACGAGGGGCTCGCCCTCCACGTCGACGAGGCCCGCGGGCAGCTCCCACAGGACCTGCCGGACCGCCGGCCGGTACTGGCGGACCAGCGCCACCCGCCCGTCCGTGTCCACGGCGACGACCCCGACGGCGCCGACGTGCACCATGTAGTCGCGCAGCGCGGTCCCGCCGCCGGGCATGACGACGTCGTCGGTGAAGATCGCGAAGACCTTGTTGCGCAGCCGCTCCGTGTGCGACAGCACCTCATAGGTCATGCCGTCACCTCCGCTGCGCTCCGGCGCCGGCCTGACCAGAGGGCTGCGCTCATGGTTCGCAGCCCTCCGCTGCGCTCCAGGCCGCTCACGCGTCCACTGTCTCGAGCTCGACGGGGAGGCGGTCGGCGGCGTTGTAGGCGACCGCCGCGCCGACGAACGCGGCGAACAGCGGGTGCGCGCGGGTCGGGCGGCTCTTGAGCTCCGGGTGGGCCTGGGTGGCGACGAAGAACGGGTGCCGCTCCCGGTCCAGCTCGACGAACTCGACCAGCCGGCCGTCCGGCGACGTGCCGGAGATGCGCAGACCGGCGGAGGTCATGGCGTCGCGGTAGGCGTTGTTCACCTCGTACCGGTGGCGGTGCCGCTCCGACACCTCGGGGGCGCCGTACGCGTCGGCGGTGAGCGTGCCGGGGGCGAGGACCGCCGGGTAGGCGCCGAGGCGCATCGTGCCGCCCAGGTCGCCCTTGCCGGCGACGATGTCCGTCTGGTCCGCCATGGTGGAGATGACCGGGTCGGTGGCGTCGCCGTCGAACTCGACGGAGTTGGCGCCGGCGATGCCGCCGACGTTGCGCAGGACCTCGATCGTCATGCACTGCAGGCCGAGGCACAGGCCGAGGGTCGGGATGCCGTGCTCGCGGGTGTACTGCGCGGCGCCGATCTTGCCCTCGATGCCGCGGACGCCGAAGCCGCCGGGGATGACGACGCCGTCGACGCCGGCGAGGGCCTGGGCGGCACCGGCCGGGGTGGTGCAGGTGTCGCTGGGCACCCAGCGGATCTCGACCCGGGCGCGGTGCGCGAAGCCGGCGGCGCGGACGGCCTCGGTGACCGACAGGTACGCGTCGGGCAGGTCGACGTACTTGCCGACGATCGCGACGGTGACGGTCTGCCGCGGGTGGTGAACGCGCTCGAGGAGGTCGTCCCACTTCTTCCACGCCACGTCGCGGAAGGACAGGCCGAGGCGGCGCACGACGTACGCGTCGAGGCCCTCCTCGTGCAGGACCCGGGGGATGTCGTAGATGCTCGGCGCGTCGGGCGCGGACACGACCGCCTCGGCGTCGACGTCGCAGTACAGGGCTAGCTTGTTCTTCGTCTTCTCCGGGATCTGCCGGTCGGAGCGGCAGACGAGCGCGTCGGGCTGGATGCCGATGCTGCGCAGCGCGGCGACGGAGTGCTGGGTCGGCTTGGTCTTCAGCTCGCCGCTCGGCGCGAGGTACGGCACCAGCGACACGTGCAGGAAGAAGCAGTTGTCCCGGCCGATGTCGTGGCGGACCTGGCGGATCGCCTCGAGGAACGGCAGCGACTCGATGTCGCCGACGGTGCCGCCGACCTCGGTGATGACGACGTCGGGGGCGACGCCGTCGGCGTCGGGCGCCGACATCGCCCGGATGCGGGCCTTGATCTCGTTGGTGACGTGCGGGATGACCTGGACGGTGTCGCCGAGGTACTCGCCGCGCCGCTCCTTGGCGATGACCGCCGAGTAGATCTGGCCGGTCGTGACGTTGGCGTTGCGGGACAGGTCCTGGTCCAGGAACCGCTCGTAGTGACCGATGTCGAGGTCGGTCTCGGCGCCGTCCTCGGTGACGAACACCTCACCGTGCTGGAACGGGTTCATGGTGCCGGGGTCGACGTTGAGGTAGGGGTCCAGCTTCTGCATGACGACCCGCAGACCGCGGGCGCTGAGGAGACTGCCGAGGCTGGAGCCGGTCAGACCCTTGCCGAGTGAGGAGGCGACGCCCCCGGTGACGAAGATGTGCTTAGCCTGCCGGCTCGCACCGGTCCGTGTCGAAGAGCGATCCACGGGAGTTCAGCCTAACAGCAGGTGAACGGGGCCGCTTCGGACACACCGGGCCGCCCAGCCTGCGGGAATCACCGGGTGCGGTCGTCGGCGTGGTCGAGGACGCGCAGGCACGCGAGGACGGTCAATGGCGCGGCGGTGGCGAGGGC
Organism: Dactylosporangium sp. NPDC050588; assembly: GCF_040654975.1. Taxonomy (NCBI): domain Bacteria; kingdom Bacillati; phylum Actinomycetota; class Actinomycetes; order Micromonosporales; family Micromonosporaceae; genus Dactylosporangium; species Dactylosporangium sp. NPDC050588. The sequence continues at coordinate 35,162 of NZ_JBFAJA010000111.1, forward strand.
CGCCCCGAGGACGTTGAGCGACACCCCTTCGATGACCCCGGCGAGCAGGCTGGCCAGCACCAACCCGGCCAGAGCGCCCCGGACCGGCGGGAACACGCCGAGCAGCCGGCGGAACCCGCCCCAGTCGCGCAGCAGCACGAACGTCACGTAGAGAACGGTGCCGATGACGAGGATGGTGAGCGGGCTGGTGACGGTTGTCACCACGTTGGCCTCGGCGATGCGCCGGGCGATGTAACCGACGGTGCCGTCCTGGGTGCGCAGGAGGAGCCGCCCGACGCTGCTGCGCTGCGCCTCGGGGCGGAAGAGGTCGAGGACGCCGATGCCGGCGGTGACGGTGAGCGCGGCGACGGCCGCCCAGACCAGGCGGGTCATCGTGAGCCAGCCGCCGACGGCGAGGGCGGCGGCCGCGCACACCCCGGCGGTCAGCGCGACCGCTCCCGAGGCGTCGGCGCCGAGGTACGGGCTGCCGATGACGACGAGCCCGGCCCCGCCGACGACGGCCATGACGAACGGGCGCCACCGCCGCTCGAAGCGCTGCGCGAGGCTGGCGCCGCCGAGCAGCACGCCGGTGACGAGCAGCCCGAGGCCGATGACGCCGACGCCCGCGTAGCGCCCGCCGGCCGCGGCGGAGTAGCCGGCGACGCCGTTGAGCTGCAGCCGCGCCCCGGTGAGCACGTCGAGGGCGACGGCGAGCGCGCCGACGGCGGCGACCCCGCCGAGCGGGGCGTTGGCGCGGCTGCGCGAGGAGGTGAGCGCGATGACGGCGGTGGCGACGGCGAGCGCGGCGAGGGTGACGCCGCCGAACCCGAGGCCGGGCGACGACCACCGCCACCAGGGCAGCAGGTCGGCGACGAGCGCGGCGGGGACGGCGAGCGACGCGGCGATGAGCAGCACCTCGGCGGCGCGCACGACGACCCGCGGGGCGGGTGGGTGGGCGACCGGCCCGGCCGGCCGGCGGGCCCACCGCAGCAGCGGCACGACGAGCAGGAACAGGGCCAGCTCGGCGATGACGAGGAGCAGGAAGAAGTTGGATCCGACCCGCTGCTGGACGCTGGCTTCGCGGTCGGCGTCGGCGAGGCGTTCGACGGCCTGCTCGACGGACGCGGGCCGGCCGTCGCTCCTGGTGGCGGCGCCGCCGGCGAAGAGCTTGCCGGGGATCGGCCGGTCCAGCGCCGAGAGGGCGGTCGGGGCGAGGTCGACGACCTGCACGTACCCGGGCCGGGACGTGGACGGCGAGGTGAGCCAGCCGCCGGTGTAGCCGGGGCCCTGCGCGATCGCGACGTGCAGGCGGCTGCTGGCGTCGAGGTCGGAGAGGCCGGCGAGCACGACGACGGCACGGTCGGGGCGGTTGGCGATGACGGCGGCGAGCCCGGCGTCGGCGCGGCGGGCGTCGGAGGCGCGGGAGGCGGCGTCGGTGCCGGCGATCTGGCCGAGGTCGACGATGGACAGCGCGCACGCGGACAGGAGGTTCTCGTCGACGGCGTCGGCGTAGCGGTCGACCCGCCCGTACGGCCTGGCGGCGGCGACGGCGGCACCCGGGCCGACGGCTGTGGTGCAGCGGACGCCTTCGGCGAGCGCGCCCGGCTGGGCACCCCAGTGCAGGGCGCGGTTCTTGGCGACGACCCCGCCGAGGTCGGGCAGCGACGCGCCGGTCCTGGTCTGGTCGGCGGAGATCGACACCTGCAGCGGCGGGCACGTGGACGTGATGGGGCCGGTGGTGAACGTGGCGTAGTTGCCGGCGCCGAGGGTGAGCCAGCCGTCGCCGGCGCAGGTGACCCGCCGCGCTGAGCGCACGGACAGCGCGCCGATGGCGCCGTTCTCGGCCAGCTGCCACATGGTGGGGGTGTCGGTCGGGTTGACGTCGTCCCAGCGCAGCCCGGCGACCCCGACGATGATCACGTAGTCGGCGGACGGCGGGACGGCTTCGGCGGCCGGCCGCGGGATGAGGGCGAGCAGCGCGACGAACCCGACGAGCAGGGACAGCAGCGCCGGGGTGAAACGGTGCAGCCGGTGCCGCATCAACGGTCCCCGCCGGCGCGTACCTGTGCGTACACCGCCTCGACCTGGTCCAGGGTGTCGCGCTCGGTCGGCCAGGTGGCGGCGCGGGCCTGGCCGCGCTTGCCGAGCGCCGCCAGCTCCTGCGGGTCGGCGAGCAGCGCCTCGGCGGCGGCGGTGAAGCCTTCGACGTCGTGCGGCTCGACCAGCCGGGCGCCGTCGCCGACGACCTCCGGGATGCCGCCGACGGAGGTCGCGAGCAGCGGTACACCGGCGGCGAGCGTCTCCTGGACGAACAGCGGCTGCCCCTCCCACACGCTGGTGACCACGACCAGGTCGGCCGCGGCGAGCAGGTCCGGGACGTCCTCGCGGTAGCCGAGCAGGTGCACGGGCGCGTGCTCGGCGGAGATCCGCTGTGCGAGGGTCATGTAGGACGGGCCGCTGCCGGCGATCGCCACGTACGGCTGCGGCTCCGACCAGCGCGCGGCGACCAGGTTCTCGAACCCCTTCTGCGGGTGCAGGCGGCCGACGGCGAGGACGAGCGGCCGGCCCTCCTCGACGCCGAGCTCCTCGCGGACCTCGTCGCGGGTGCGCGCGGGCGGCGGCAGGACGGGCGCGGGCACGAGCGCGAGCCGGACGTCGCGGCCGCCGAGCTCCCGGATCCGCTCGACGAGGTCGGTGGAGACGCCGAGGGCGACGTCGGCGCTGCGGGCGACCCGCCGCTCGAGGGGGCCGTAGAGCCTCGCCCGGAGGCCGCGGGCGAGGACGAGGTTGTGCCAGGTGACGACGAGCGGGGTGCCGGCCGGCCTGGCGAGCGCGGCGACGAACCCGGCGCGCAGCCCGTGCGCGTGGATGACGTCGACGTTCTTCAGCGACCGGCGCAGCGCCCGGACGGCGAGGACGTCGCCCGGCTGGGGGCTGGCGGGGATCTCGACGGGCACGAACCGCGCGCCGCGCCGGGCGAACCCGAACTGCTCGTCGGTGGCGGCCGGGCCGTGCACGCTGACGTCGGCGCCGCGCCCGGCGAGCCCGTCGACGAGCATGCCGACGTGCCGCCCGACGCCACCGGTGCTCGACGCCAGGACCAACGCGATGCGGGCGGCTCCCACCCTCAGCCCCTTCTGTGTCTGAGTCGCTGCAGGGTCCGCCGGTCCATGACCGCCACCCCGGCGAGGAACACCACCGCCACCGCGACTCCGCACAGCATGCCCTGTGCGACGGCGGCGGGCACACCTGGGGTCTCGCCACCCCAGACGGCATCTCTGAGTATCAATGCCACGGTCGTGGCGGCGGCCGCCGACGTGGCGGCGGCGGCGGTGGTGCGGCCGGCACCCGTGACCGCTTCGGCGCCGGCCCGGGCGCGGACGGCCAGCCAGAGCGCGGCCGCGAGCACGAGCATGCCGATCGAGTTGGCCGCCGCGAGGGCGGCGACGCGCCGGTCGAGCGGCAGCGCCACCGCGAGCGGCACGGCGGTGGCGGCGACGACGGCCCAGCCGACGCCGGTCGCCCAGGCGGCGGGGTACGCGTTCCCGCCCGCGTACAGGGCCCTTGACAGCAGCGCGAACAGCCCGTAGCCGACCAGCCCGGGGGCGAACCAGGTGATGCCGCCGGCGAGCTGGCCGATGTCCGGCGGCTTCGACGACAGCTCGGCGAGCACGACCGCGACCGGCTCGGCGAGCACGACCAGCGCGGCCGCGCCGAGGAACGTGACGACGACCACGGTCCGCAGGGCCGGCGCGAGCGCCTCCGCGAACCCGCGCCGGTCCTTCGCCTCGCCGGCCTCCGCCAGCCCCGGGTACGCGGTCGTCGCCACCGGCACGGCGAGCACCGCCCACGGCAGCAGGTAGATCGTCTGGGCGAGGCTGTAGACGACGACGGCGCCCTTGCCGGCGTAGCCGCTGAGCGCGATCGCGAGGCCGAGCACCAGTTGCTGGCTGCCGACGGTGACGATCCCGGCGACGACCAGCGGCTTCAGGGTGCGCACCTCGCCGACGTCGAACCGCAGCGTCGGGCGGAGCCTCAGGTCGAGCCGGCGCAGCGGGACGAGCAGGCTGAGCGTCAGGACCGCGACCGCGAGGGTGGTGCCGCCGGACAGCAGCCACAGGTCTGCGGTGTCCACCTGGCCGAGGTCCGCGCCGCGCCCGGCGAGCCGCCCGAACGTCACGTATACCGTCATCACCGTCACGCTGGACAGCAGCGGCGCGATGACCGGCCACGCGAACCGCCGGTAGGTCTGCAGGGTGCCCGTCAGCACGATGCCGATCCCGTACAGCGGCAGCTGCGGCGCGAACACCCGCAGCATGTCCGTCCCGGCGTCGACGGCCCCGGCCGGCTGCCCGGGCATCAGCAGCCCGACGAGCGGCCGGGCGAGGAGCGCGACGAGGACCGACATCGGCACGAGCAGCAGCAGCACCCAGCCGAGCAACGCCGACACCGTCCGGGCCACGGCCTGCCGGTCCTGGCGGGCCACCGACCCCGCGAGCAGCGGCACCACGAGACTGGCGAGGGCACCGCCGGCGACGAGCTCGAAGATGATGTTCGGGATGGTGTTCGCCGCGGTGTACGCGTTGCCGAGGTACGTCGGCCCGACGGACCAGTTGAACACCAGAATGCGCGCAAATCCGGCAATCCGGCTCAGCATGGTGAGGCCCGCGACCAACGCCGCGGCTCCGACCAGCCGCTTCCCCGTCACCCGTCGCGACGCGGTCTCGGCGAAGGCTTCGGCTTCTGCTGCTGCTTCTCCGGTACGGCCATCCGGGCCGCTTCCTCGGCCCTGTCGTCCACCTCGGGCTCTTCGACGTCGGGCGCGGCGGGTCGGGTGGCCATGGCGGGCGGGACGGTGGGCTTCAGCCGCCCGAGGTGGTCGAGCGCGCGCAGCGCCGGGGTCCTCTCGATGACCTGCGTGAAGCTGACCTTCTCGCTCGCCGCCGTCAGCGCGACCAGCCCCGCGAGCGCGGCGAGCCGGCCGAACGTGCCGGTGCGGGCCACGTACGCGGTGCCGAGCACGGCGCCGAGCGCGTTGGCCCCGGCGTCGCCGAGCATGATCTCCTCGCCGAGGTCGTCGGCGATCAGCGCCCCGGCGGCCCCGAGCGCCCCGGCCGCGACGCCGCCGCCCTTGCCGGCCGCGAGCGGCGCGCCGACCAGCAGGCCGGCCTTGATCGCCCGCCCGGGGCGCAGGTCGAGCAGGTTGAACAGGTTCGCCGTGCCGGCGATGACGCCCGCGCCGAGCAGCACGTCGACGGCCCGCCGCCGGGGCAGCAGCGCCGCCGCCACCAGTCCCGCCGCGCCGACCCCGGCGATCTTCACGAGGCCGCTGGTCACCCGGCCTTCCTTCAGCGCCCCGAGGTGGCCCCGGAACCCCTTGGCCGAATGCTCGGGCCGCCCGCCGACGAGGTCGTCGTAGAGCCCGACCGCGCCCGCACCGAGCCCGGCGACCGCCGCGGCGCCCATCACGGCCGGTCCGCGCCCGGTCAGGGACGCTCCGGCGCCCCGGCGCTGCCGAGGGGGTGTCGCACTGCGCCCGGCGGACCGCACATCGGCCTCCCGGCCGCGCTCCGCGGCGCCGCTTCCGGCCCCACGGCCAGTGTCGCGGTCGGTCGCACGTCTTGTGTCGCTTCCGGCACCGCGGCCGGTCACGTGCCCACCGGCGCCGCGCCCAGCGGCGCTTCCGGTGTCGCCGCCTCCGGCTCCGTGGCGGGCGGTGCGTG
>NZ_JBFAJA010000112.1:0-40561 GCF_040654975.1 Dactylosporangium sp. NPDC050588
TGCCGCGACCGGACCCGGTAGAACCCACCACCGGAATCCACGAACTGCCACTGCTGCACCGCCAGATCATTGCGGGACCACTGATTCACCGGCGCGTTCTCCGCCGTCGACCAGTTGTACAGATCCATCGCCTTACCACTGTTGCGGTTCACGAAGACATACGACGCCGCCGTGTCCACCGTCGCCGCCAACGCCGACGGCAACGCCGACACCACCACCGCCCCCGACACCGTCGTCACCAGCACACTCATGACCACCAACAACCGCCGCCGACCACGCCACCGCGACCGCGGTCGTTCTTCCAGCAAGTCCATGACGTCCTCCGCTCGATGACAAAACAGCATCGAACGTAAGCGCTTCACCACGCTTCCGGGGCGATTGTTACGCCGATGTTGCGGCTTGATGTTTGCGCTCACATCGGTGCGTGTCAAGACGTCGAAATTGATCGCGATGCACCAAGCCGGCGGATCTGCACGCCGTTTTCGGGCACGCCGACATGGCCGTTTCGGACATCGCGCGAAAGTGGTCGCGCAATCAACGGCCTGTGCGGTCTCGGCACACGCTCAGCTACGCGGGTGCCGCTCGTTCATGGCTCATCGGTCGGCGGAACGATGAAATTCTCAGAGATGGCGGTCGTCCGGGTCGCGCAGCAGCGGTCCGTGCGGGCGCATCGTTGGCGGCGATGCGGTGCCCGCCGTGGCTCCCGGCCCTGCTCAAGATGCCGGGAGCCACGGCGGCGAGGTGCGGCTCCCGGCGCTTGCTCAAGGCGCCGGAAGCCACGCCCTCGCGGTGCGTACGTCTATCGGGGCGCAACCACGATCTGGTAGGCGCCGAAGGGATCCTGGTTGGTGATGGGGACGGTGATGCTGCCGCCGCTGACGGTGTACGCCGTCGAGGACACCCTGGTCGCAGCCGACACATTGGTGGTGCGGCCGGAGCCCGGCACGTAGTCGATGGTGACGGTGACCGAGGCGCCGAGGGCGGAGAGCCCGGTGATGCGGACGTTGTTGGTGCCGTTCTGGCCGGCCACCACGGCCCGGACCACGCGGGTCGAGGCGTCGTAGGCGGCGACAGCGTCGTTGTACGTGGTCGGGGTGACCTTGACGATGTTGCCGGTCTGGTCGGCGTACCACTTGTACATCCAGTACGAGGCGGTCGGCCGGTTGTTGTACAGCAGGCCGTTGAGCGTGCCCGCCTCGTACCAGAACGCGCGCTCCGCGTCACGGACGCCTTCGCGCTCGAACTGCGCGATGTAGTGGTTGACGCTGCTGGGCACGTCGATCTCGCCGGTGGTGGCGTACTCGTTGATGGAGATGGGCCGCGGTGAGATGCCCAGCTCCCGCTCCAGCGCGCGGTAGGCCCGCACGTTGCCGGTGACGAGGGAGTAGCCGCTGAGCTCGTGCCAGGAGATCACCTCCGGCACGGTGTTGGACGCCTTGGCCGCGGTGAGGAACGTCCGCATGACGTTGGTGTTGTAGTAGGAGTAGCTGGGACCCATGATCGGCGCGGTGGTGCTCTTGCGCAGCTGCTTGTAGGTTCGCGCCCAGCCGTCGGTCCAGCTGCCCGCCGAGCTCGGCCAGGTCCAGTCCGGCTCGTTCCACGGCTCCCAAGCGTTGATGTTGGTGATGTCGGGGCGCGCCTTGGCGGCCGCGACCATCTTGTCGACGCGGTTGAGCCAGTCGGTCCAGCCGCCCCAGTAGTAGGGGAAGCCGTCGTAGCTGTCAGCCATGTCGACGGTGATCTTCGCGCCCACCGCCATCGCGTTGGGGGCCACGACGAGCGTGTCGCCGATCGGGACGGGGGATCCGTTCGGGCGGTGCTCGGTGCCGGGCGGCGGCTGGCGCAGTTGGTTGATCTTCAGCGGCTGCATGAGCGACACCGACGGGGTGGTGCCGTCCTTGAGGCCGTAGAGGAAGCCGTTGCCGACGCGGGTCACCGGCCGCACGGTGGTGGCGGCGTCGATGACCAGCGTGCTGCCGGTGCCCGAGCCGCTCGTCCACCGCTGGTTGCTCTGGCCGTTGCAGGTCCACAGCAGGATCTTGGTGCCGTTGGCAGTGGCGGCATTGCTGACGTCCAGGCACAGGCCCGACTGGCCGCCCTTGATAGAGCCGTCGGCCTGCAGGGCCCACTTCTGGTTCGCCTGGCCGTTGCACGTCCAGATGATCACCTTGGTGCCGGTGGTCGTGCCGCCGTTGTCGGCGTCGACGCAGCGGGTGCTGTTGAAGGTGCGCAGCTCCCCGGCGGCGGTGAACTCGAACTGCTGGTTGGCCTGGCCGTTGCAGTCCCAGATGTCCAGGTCGGTGCCGTTGACATCGACGTTGCCGGTCACGTCCAGGCAGCGGCCCGAGGCGACGCTGACCAGCGGGGCGCCGGCCGCCGCCGAGGCGGGCTGGACGACCCAGACCGCCGTCACGGCGACGGCGAGGGCGATGCAGGTGGCGAGGAAGAGACGGATTCGTCTTGATCGAGGGAGCGCATGGAGCGGGGTGTTGCGCACGAAGCCTCCTTGGCGGATACGGGGCGTTTGTGGGGTTGGGGCCCACGGACTTGATGATCTTGTGAGCGATAACATGTAGCGGCCCATGTATCGTTCAATGTCTGGACCGTGCCATGTGGCTTGCTGGGCCGTCAAGGGCCTGCCGATGTTCCGTACGGTCATTCGGCAGCACCGGTACTGAGGGTGGAACTCCTGCTCACCCACGGTCGAGCCGCGGCGGCAAGGACGCCTGGACGGCGCTGCGGAACGCGGCAGAACACGGCAGCACCGTGGGGCGCCGAGGTCGGTGGCGCGCCGGACGTCGTGGTCGGTGTCCGGCGCGCCGCCCGGCGAAAGTTACTTGAACAGCGCGTTGACCTCGTCGTTGGACTTGGACAGCGACGAGGGGTCCGCCTTGAAGGCCAGCACCGCGTCCATCGCCGGGCCCATGACGGCGCTGATCTCGCTGGCGTGGTCGGTGATCGGGTAGAGCGAGGTGGTGTGGTCGTGGATCTGCACGGTGAACGCGCTGATGTCGATGCCCTTCGCCGCGAACTTCTGCTCGGCGATGCTCAGCGCGTCCGGGATGGCGGGGAAGACCACGGCCTTGTCACCGACGGTCTTCTGGCAGTCGGCGGAGGCGAGGTACTTGACCCATTTCCACGCCTGGTCCTTGTGCTTGGTGCCGGCGTAGATGGAGTCGGCGAGGCCGTTGTAGATCGTCGCGCGCTTCCCGGACGGGCCCACGGGGGTGGGTGCGGTGCCGACCTTGATGTCCTTGTAGCCGTAGTACGTGTTGATCATCCAGGAGCCGTTGGTCGACAAGGCGTACCTGCCGGCGCCGAACGCGTCGTTGACGCTGGTGCCGGAGCGGGCGATGGCGAGGCTGGGCATGTAGCCCTTGTCGATCAGGCTCCGCCACCAGCCGATGGTCTGCTGGAAGCGGGGGTCGTTGTACTGGAACTTGGTGCCCCACGGGTTCTTGTCGGTGTACTGCCATCCGGTGGACAGCGCGTACATGCTCCACATCTGCTGGCCGACGCCCGCGCCGTTGCCGTCGTCGAGGCCGAGCCCGTACACCTTGACGTTCTTCTTGTCGAAGCCGGGCTCGTCGCCGCGCTTGCCGTTCTTGTCCACGGTGAGGTGGGCGATGGTCTTCTCGTAGGTGCCGCCGTCGGTCGGGTTCCAGGTGAGGGTCTTCATCTGGTCCTCGGTGATGCCGGCGTCGGCGAGCATGCCCTTGTTGTAGAAGATCGCGACGGTGTCGAAGTCCTTCGGCAGGCCGTAGCGCTTGCCGTCGTTGCCCACCCACAGGTCGGCGAGGCCGGGTGCGTAGGCGTCGGTCTTGACGCCGTCGGCCTTGACGAGGTCGTCGATCGGCAGGATCTGCCGCTTGCCGGCGAACTGGGGGTAGTAGTTGAGGTGGTTGGTGAACACGTCCGGGGCGCTGCCGGAGACCAGATTGGTGGTCAGGCTGCTCCAGTAGTCGGCCCAGCCGTACTGGGAGATCTTCACCGTGATGTTGGGGTTCGCGGTGTGGAACGCGTCCGCGCAGGCCTGGTAGGCCGGCAGCTGGTTGGAGTCCCACAGCCAGTAGCTGACTTCGGTCGGCTTGCTGCTGTCGTTGCTGTCGTCACCGCTGCCACAGCCGGTCAGTGCCAGCGGTAACGCGAGTACGGCGGCGACGAGACGCGCCAGTTTTCTCATGTCCGAACTCCCTGTTGGGTAGGGCGTTGCTGCGAAACGGGGGGGGGTGTTGGTGCCAGAGGGTGCGGTGGATCATTTGAGTCCGGAGAACTGGATCGAGTTGACGATCCGGCGTCCGAAAACCAGGAACAGCCCGATCACCGGCAGTGCGGCCAGCAGGGTGGCGGCCATGAGGCCGGCCCAGTCGGGACCGGACTGGGGCGTCTGCGAGCGGAAGATGCCGAGCGCGACGGTCAGCACGCGCACGCTCTCGTCCTGGCCGACCAGGAGCGGCCAGAAGTACTCGTTCCACGCCCCGATGTAGACGAGCAGGGACAGCGTGGCGATCGGCGCGGCGCTCATCGGCAGGATGACCCGCAGGAAGATGCGCACGTGGCCGGCGCCGTCGAGGATCGCCGCCTCCTCGACCTCGCGGCTGATGCCGAGGAAGAACTGGCGCAGGAAGAACACCGCGAACGGCGTCATGAGCAGCGACGGCAGCACAATTCCGGCGTACGTGTTGAGCAGGCCGAGCTCCTTGACGGTGACGAAGTTGGGCAGTGCGGTGAAGACCGGCGGGACCATGAGCGCGGTGAGGAAGAGGAAGAACACCTTCTCCCGGCCGGCCCAGCGCAGCCGGGCGAACGCGTATGCCGCCATCGCGCTGAAGAACACCTGGCACACGGTGATCAGCGTCGAGGTCAGCACGGAGTTGGCCAGGTACCGCCAGAAGGAGATCTTCGCTCCCGAACCGCCCTGCGCGGCGGCCTCCTCCAGCGAGGAGACACCGAGCACCCGCTTGAACGCGCCGAAGGTGAGGTCGGCCGGCAGCAGCGAGGAGGCGTTCGCGGACAGCGCCCGGTTGTCCGACAACGCGATGCGCAGCATCCAGTAGAACGGAAAGAGGGTGACGAGGATCAGCAGCATCAGGACGGTCCAGGCGACCACCCGCTGCCAGTTCACCCGTTTGCGTCGGGAAGCCGGCATCCGTAAGACGGGCGTGGCGTTCAGCGTCTGCTGGATCGAGACCATGACGTCGCTCCTCAGTCCAGATCCGAGTCGCCGGCGCGCAGCAGTCGCAGCTGCATCAGGGCGACGGTGGCGAGAATGGCGAACAGCGCGACGCAGACAGCCGCGGCGTAGCCGAAGTTGAACTGCTGGAAGGCCTGTTCGTAGATGTAGTAGTAGATGACCCGGGTGGCGTTGATCGGGCCGCCTCTGGTGGTGACGGCAACGGTGTCGAAGATCTGGAACGAACCGATGATCGTCAGCACCAGCACCAGCACCAGCACGGGTCGCAGCAACGGCAGGGTGATCCGCCGGAAGATCTTCGGCTCGGACGCCCCGTCGATCGCGGCCGCCTCGTACATCGTCGGCGGGATCGCCTGCAGCCCGGCGAAGATCAGCAGGGCGGTGTAGCCCATGTGCCGCCAGACGTTGACCAGCGCGATGGTCGGGATCGCCGTGGACGTCTCCCCGAAGAAGGCGACGGCGTCGACGCCGAGCCACTCCAGCGCCTGGTTCACGATGCCGAGCTGGGCGTCGAGCATCGTATACCACACCATTGCCACGACCACGTTCGCCACCAGGTACGGCAGCAGCAACACCCCCCGGATCAGCGTCGAGCGGGTGAGCCGGTGCATGAGCACCGCCATGCCCAGCGACACGACCGTCTGCACCCCGATGTTGATGACCACATACTCCACGGTCACCTTCAGCGCGTTCCAGAACTGCGCGTCCTGCGCCAGCCGCCGGTAGTTGTCGACGCCGACCCATTCCGGTGGGGCGAGCAGGCTGTAGTCGGTGAAGCTGAGATAGAACGTGCGCAGCGTCGGCCAGAGATAGAACACGAGGAAACCGATGGTGGCCGGGGCGAGGAACAGTACGGCCACGCGCAGGTCCCCGCCGCGGCGCCGGCGCCGCGACCGCGGGCCCTTTGTGTTGGCAGTTATGGATGTCATGCCGTCACACCTTCGTGAAGTGCAGCAGGAGCAGTTGTTCAGGATGCATGGGCGGTGCGGACAGCCCGACCTCGGCGAGGAGCTGGCCGCTGAGCACCAGGTCGGCGCTCAGCCAGGGCGCCGGGGACAGTGCGACAGTGCCGGGGTCGTCACCAGGCGGCAGGGGACGCACCCGGTACCGCGCGGCCGGATCGAGCCCAGGTATACGGACATGACCGAGCTGGCTGGTGGCCGCCGTGGTCATCGCCACCATGGCGAACAACGCCTGCGCGGCGTCGGCGGACACGACGCCGTGCACCCACAGGGCCGGATCGGGATGGTCGACGCGGACGGTCCGCCCGCTGTGCAGCCAGCCGCGGAACTGCTGGTACAGCTGGACCCAGCGCCGCAGTTCGGCCAGCTCGGCCGGCGTGGCCGCGGTCAGGTCCCATTCGATGCCGAAGTGACCGAACAGCGCCGTGCCGGCGCGGAACGCCAGGCTCTGCGTCCGCCCGGTGGTGTGCGAGCGCGCCGATCCGACGTGCGAGCCGATGAGCTCCGGCGGCAGCAGCAACGTCGTCCAGCGCTGGATCGCCTGCCGCTCCAGCCCGTCAATGCAGTCGCTGGCCCAGACCCGGTCGGTGCGCTCCAGCACGCCGAGATCGACCCGTGCACCGCCGGATGAACACGACTCGATCTCCAGGCCGGGATGGCGGGCGCGCAGCTCGTCCAAGAGCCGGTAGACGGCGAGCGTCTGCCCGTGCACACGGGCATCGATGAGGTCCCGGTTGTGATCCCACTTCAGAAACGCGATCCGGTACTCCCCGACGAGGGCGTCCAGCCGTTCCAGCACGTACTCGTAGGCGGCCGGGTGGCACAGGTCCAACGCCTGCTGATACCGGATGGTGGGCGGCAGCCGATGCTCACCGGCCGCGATGATCCAGTCGGGGTGGGCCCGGGCCAGGTCCGAGTCAGGGCTGACCATCTCCGGCTCCACCCACAGCCCGAACTGCATGCCGTGGGACCGCACCAGGTCGACCAGCGGGTGCAGGCCCTGCGGCCACCGGGTCTCGTCGACGAACCAGTCGCCCAGACCGGCCCGGTCGTCGAGCCGGCCCCGGAACCAGCCGTCGTCCAGGACGAACCGCTCGACCCCGACCTCCGCGGCGAGTTGCACCTGTGCCGTCAACCGGTCGAGGTTGTGGTCGAAGTAGACGGCCTCCCAGGTGTTGGCCACCACCGGGCGGGGGCCCCGGACATGCTGCGGCCGGGCCCGCACGTAGTCATGGAACCGGGCCGTCAGTGCGTCCAGGCCGTCCCCGTGCGCCGCGTAGACCCAGGGGCTCTCGTAGGTCGCGCCGGGAGCGAGCCGGAGCTCCCCGCTGTGCAGCAGCTCGCCGCCGCCGATCACCGACTCGCCGGTCGGCAGGCGCTCGGCGTAGGTGCGGTGGTTGCCGCTCCACCCGACGTGCACGCCCCACACCTGCCCGGTGCGGAACCCGAACCCGGGCTCGCCCGCGACAAGCACGAACGCCGCGTCCGAGCCGGTCCGGCCCCGGCGGCCGTCGCGAAGATGCGTGCCGGCCGAGAACGGCCGACGCTGCGGGGACCGCTCCCTCCCCCACCGTCCGGTGAGGTCCAGCAGTTCCGTCGCGGCGTTCGGCACGGGCAGCGCGATCACCAGGCCGTCGAGGGTGTACCGCTGCTCGGCGTCGGTGTTGCGCAGCACGGCCCGCACCCGCAGCACGCCGCTGGCGGTGAGCTCGATGCGGATCTCGAGGCTCAGGTGACAGGCCGCGTCGGTGGACCGCACCACGACCTCGCCCCCGGCCCCGGCCCCGGCCCCGGCCCCGGCGTAGCAGCTGACCTGATGGGTGTCGAACCGAGGCGACCACTGGCGGCCGTCGCGGTGGCCCCGCAGTCCCGGCAGTCCGAACCACCCGGTGGCCTGCTCCGGCAGGATCGCCACCTGCGCCGGGACGTCGAGGGAGTTTGGGACCGTCGCGGGCACCAGCAACAGCGCCAGCTCCTCGAGGTCGGACGCCGATACGCGGGTCAGCGCCCGCCCCCAGTGCAGGATCCTGGGCAACCGACGGCCTCGGCAGTCCAGCGCCAGACCGACCCCGGCCGCCTCCAGATACACCAGCCCGTCGGCCTCGTCCGCACGGGCGTCGGGCCGAGGTCCGGGCGCTTCGAACTCCGCGTCGTCCGCGCCGGGAAGGGTGGTTGCCGTCGACATCTGGAGGTGGCTCCTCTGCGTGTTCATGCGGTGCGCATTGCGGACATAAAGCCAGCATCTCGCTACCCGGAGTAACATGTATCGTTCAATGTGAACGACGTCATTGAACGTTCCATGTTGGATTCGACACGTCAAGACCCACGTTCGTATCGGCGTGGTAACAAAGGCAGGGGACCGGAGCGGGGTGCCCACCGTGCGGTCATCGGTGCTCGACGGACGGTGTTAGCATCCGGTGGGCTCCTCGCCCGGAACAACGTAGGGAATCCATTGATCACGCCTCCGCTCACGCCACCGGGCACACTTCGGTGCTCGCCACCTGAGCAGCGCAGCGCATGTCCGAGCTAGCCCGGCGCGGCCGCCCGCCGTCCGACGGCGGGCCGGGCAAACCCCGCCGCCGGCCGAACATCGACGACGTCGCCCGGCTCGCCGGCGTTTCCCGCCAGACCGTCTCCAACGTCCTCAACGGTCGCAGCGCCTACTTCTCGGCCGACACCCTCGCCAAAGTCACCGCGGCCATGGACGAGTTGGCGTACCAGCCCAACCGCGCCGCGCAGACGCTGCGGTCCCAGCGCAGCATGCAGATCGGCTACCACATGTCCGGTGAGGAGCTCGAGATCGTCAAGGGCTTCACGCTGAGCTTCCTGCAAGCGCTGATCAAGGCAGCCGCACAGCAGGGCTACCAGATCGTGGTCTTCACCCACAACGGCGACGACCCACGGCCGGTCTTCCGCGAACTGATCGCCCGGCGCAACGTCGACGCCGTCATCGTCTCCGAGTCACGGGTGGACGACCCCCGGGTCAGGCTGCTCGCCGAGACCGGACTGCCGTTCGCGTCCTTCGGCCGCCTCGCCCCCGAGCTGCCCCAGCAGTGGGTCGACATCGACAACGCGGCCGGCATGATCAGCCTCGTCGACTACCTGGTGGCCACCGGCTACCGGCGCTACGCCTACATCGGCGCCGAAGGCAGCGACTACTGGAAACTCGAACGGTTGCAGGGCTTCCGCGACGGACTCGCACGACACTCGATGGCCCTCGACGACGACGACGTGTTCCACGGCTCCGACGTCGAGATCCGCGAGTGGATACGTCACCTGCTCACCGCACGCTCGCGCCCCGACGCGATCGTGACCAGCAGCGACTCCGTCGCCGCCGTCGCCGTCAACGTCTGCCACGCCCTCGGCCTGCAGGTCGGCCGCGACATCGCCATCACCGGATTCGACGGCGGGGCGATGGGGCTGCTGACCGAGCCCACCGTGACCAGTGTCCGCATCCCGGTTGAACGCATCGCCGGCGAACTCATCGCCCGCTGCCAGCAGGAGATCGAGAACGGCCCGACCGGGCGGCCCGGCCTCCTCGTCCCCACCGAGATTGTGCGCGGCGGCAGCGCTTAACGCGCCAACGCACTGACGTACCGGCGCGCACCGGCTCAGGTACGGACGGCCGAGAGAGGTCCGGCTGGGCGACCGTAACTTACATAACCGGTTCACCTCATGTGTCGAAGCGATGTGCGCAGGTCACGACCTGCCGTTCCCGCGGCATACGGAAACAGGGATCTGCCGGCGAGTGACAAATATTGACTTCCGTAAGTGACGAAAACACGATGGCGCAGCCGCCCCCACCGATCACCCGATCGAAGAGGAGAACTGATGCAACATCGTCACGCAGCGCTCGCCGCCGCGGCCGCCGGGGCGCTCGCACTGGGCGGTCTGGTCGCCGTCACGGTCCCCGCGTCGGCTGCCACCACCGGCTGCGCCGTCACCTACACCGTCCAGAGCCAGTGGTCCGGCGGGTTCACCGCCAACGTGACCATCACCAACCTCGGCACCCGGATCACCGGGTGGTCCCTGACCTACGACTTCCCGGACCCGAACCAGAAGGTCACCAACGGCTGGAGCGCCACCTGGTCGCAATCAGGTGCCCACGTGTCCGCCACCAATCTCGACTGGAACGGCACCCTGAACACCGGCGCATCCACCTCCATCGGCTTCAACGGAGTGTGGAACGGCGCCAACCCGCGGCCCCTCTCGTTCGCGCTCAACGGCACCACGTGCACCGGCACGGTGACCAGCCCGTCAGCCGGTCCCACCAGCGCCGGCCCCTCTCAGAGCACCAGCACGTCCCCGCAGCCCGGCGGTGCGGCACCACAGCTGCGGGTGTCCGGCAACACGATCGTCACGTCGAGCGGCCGGCCGTACCGCCTGCTGGGCGTGAGCCGCTCCAGCGGCGAATACGCCTGCGTGCAGGGCAAGGGACAGTGGGACGGCGGCCCGGTCGACCAGGCCTCCATCGACGCCATGAAGACCTGGAACATCCACGCGGTCCGCATCCCGTTGAACGAGGAATGCTGGCTCGGCCTGAACGGATCGCCGAGCGGCGCGATCTACCAACAGGGCGTCAAGGACTACGTCAACCGGCTGGTCGCCAACGGCATCACCCCGATCGTCGACCTGCACTGGACCCGGGGCGCCTACACCAACGGACCGGACTGGCACTGCAAGGACGCCGCCGCCACCTGCCAGAAGCCGATGCCTGACGCGCAGTACGCCCCCGTGTTCTGGACCGGCGTCGCGAACACCTTCAAGGGCAACAACGCCGTCGTCTTCGATCTGTTCAACGAGCCCTACCCGGAGGTAGCCAGCGACTGGAACAAGACCTTGGGCTGGCAGTGCCTGCGCGACGGCGGCACCTGCACCGGCCTGCCCTACGAGACCGCCGGCATGCAGGACCTGGTCGACGCGGTCCGCGCCACCGGCGCGACGAACATCCTCATGGTGGGCGGCCTCGAGTGGGCCAACGATATGCGGGAATGGCTCGCCTACAAGCCGGCCGACCCGCTGAACAACATCGCCGCGTCCTGGCACTCGTACAGCTTCAACGCCTGCGCGTCGCAGTCCTGCTGGGACAGCCAGGTCGCGCCGGTCGCGCAGCAGGTGCCGGTCGTCATCGGCGAGTTCGGTCAGGACAACTGCGGCTTCGACTACATGCAGCGCCTGGTGACCTGGGCCGACGCACACGGCCTGTCGTACCTGGCCTGGACGTGGAGCCCGTGGGGCTGCAGCACCGGCGCCGTGCTCATCAAGGACTGGGCCGGCACGCCGGAGCCCGGTGTCGGCGAGGGCCTGAAGGCCCACCTGCTCACGCAGAACCCCTGACAGGGCGCCGTTCCGGCCGGAGTTCCGACAGGGCGCCCGGCCGGAACGGCGAGCCACGGCGTCCGTGCCGCGGTGGTCCTACGTGGACCGGCCGAGGGTGCTCTGGCGGGCGATGAGCCGGTGCCCGGCGCGCAGCTCGATGCCGGGGACCGGCTCGGTGCTGGTGATCCGGATGACCAGGCGCTCGACGGCGAGCTGGGCGATAGCCCTCTTGTCCGGGGAGACGGTGCTGATCGTGGGGTTGCTGTAGCGACCGTCCTCGATGTCGTCGTAGCCGATCACCGCGACGTCCTGCGGCACGCGCAGCCCTCGGCCGAGCAGGGTGTGGATCGCGCCGGAGGCGACCAGGTCGCTGTAGCAGAACACGGCGTCGGGCGGGTCGGCCCGATCGAGCAGGGCGGCCATCGCGGTGGCGCCGTCGACGCGGTTGAAGCGGGCGGTGCCGATGATCAGGGACTCGTCGACCGGCAACCCCGCCGCTGCGTGGGCGGCGCGGAAGCCCTTGGTCCGCAGTTGGGCGGCCTCGCCGGTCGGGTAGGGCTGGTCGCCGATCGCGGCGATGCGGCGCCGGCCGAGGTCGATGAGGTGCCGGACGGCCTCGGTCGACGCGGCCACGTCGTCGATGCCGACGTGGTCGAAGGTGCCGTCGGAGACGCGCTCGCCGAGGATGACCAGCGGCAGGGCGGGGTCGCGGATGGCGAGGTCCTCCTGCGACAGGCCGAGCGGGCTCAGGATCATGCCGTCGAACAGGAACCGTCGTGAGCCGCGGCCGATCAGCTCGCCCTCGTGCTCGCGGTCGCCGTCGGTCTGGTCCACGAGGACGTTGTACCCGAGCTTGCGGGCCGCCGGGATGATGCCCTGGAGCAGTTCGGCGAAATACGGGGTGTCGAGATAGGGCACGACGACCACGATCTGCCCCGAGCGCCCGGTGGCCAGGTTGCGGGCCAGGACATTGGGGCGGTATCCGAGCTCGGCGATGGCCCGCTCGACCTTCCCCCGGGTGGCCTCGGTGACCCGGGCGTAGCCGTTGACCACGTTCGACACGGTGCGCGGCGAGACACCGGCAAGGTCGGCGACGTCACGCAGCGTAGTTTCCCGCATGGATGCCTCCCAACATGACCACCAGCGTAACGGATCGCATTTCCTGGATTTTGCTCTTGCCAGCGCGGGACGAGGCGAGGCATAGTCCTTTGCAGCGCTGCAATTGGACGTACACCCCACATCCGTCATAGACAGCGCGTGCCGCCGCGCGCGACACCGACCGTGCCGACATCACGGGCGGTGATTGCCCACGCCCAAGGTCGACCGCGGCGCGCGCTGACCCAGGAGGCCAGAGATGCGCTCCAGCAGAACTTTTTCGATCATGGCCGCCGGCCTGACCGTCGTCGCACTCGGCGTGTCCGGCTGCGGTGGCGACACGACCGAGTCGAAGCCGACCAACTGCACCAACACGATCGTGCACGAGGACGCCACCCGCGTGCTGGTCTGGGCCTGGTACCCGAACATGGCCAAGGTGGTCGACAACTTCAACAACGGGCACACCGACATCCAGGTGTGCTGGACCAACGCCGGGCAGGGCCAGCCCGAGTACGCGAAGTTCCAGACCGCGGTGTCGGCCAAGAAGGGCGCCCCTGACGTCATCATGCTCGAGGCCGACCAGCTGGTCGGGTTCGAGATCCAGGGCGCGCTGACCGACCTCGCGCCGCTCGGCGCCAACGACGTCAAGCCCAACTTCAGCGCCGGGGCCTGGAAGGACGTATCGCAGGGCGACGCGGTCTACGCGATCCCGGTCGACGGCGGCCCGATGGCGCTCATCTACCGCACCGACGTGTTCGAGAAGTACGGCATCACCGCACCGCCGAAGACCTGGGCGGAGTACGCAGAGGCGGCCGCGAAGGTGAAGGCTGCGGGCGGCCCGGCGTTCGGCGACTTCGGCAGCAACGTGCCCGCCGTCACCACCGCGTTGATGATCCAGAAGGGCGCCCAGCCCTTCGTCTACGACCTCGCCGACAAGCAGAACATCACCATCAAGCTCGACGACCAGGCCACCAAGGACGTACTGACGTTCTGGGGCGACCTGGCGGCCAAAGGCCTGGTCGGCAAGGAGGACCAGTTCACCACCGACTACATCTCCGGCATGGTCGGCGGCAAGTACGCCACCTACGTCTCGGCGGCGTGGGCGCCCGGCTACCTCAGCGGCGCCGGCGTCGGCAACGGCAACGAGAAGGGCAAGTTCGCGGTGGCCCCACTACCGCAGTGGGACACCGCCAACCCGCTGTCGGTCAACTGGGGCGGCTCCGCCTTCGCGGTCACCAGCCAGGCCGCCGACAAGAAGGCCGCGGCGACGGTCGCCATGGGTCTGTACGCCGACGCCGCGTCGCTGGCAGACGGCTGGAAGACACAGACCATCTTCCCGCTCAACCAGAGCGTGCTGAAGTCCGACGAGTTCGTCAACGCGAAGGTCGAGTTCTTCAACGGCCAGACGGCGAACAAGGACATCTACATCCCAGCTGAGAACGCCTACAAGGGCGCGGTCTACAGTCCCTTCACCGTCTACTACTACGCGCAGCTGCAGGCCCAGATCGTCAAGCTCAACGCGGGCCAGACGACCGGCGCCCAGGCGGCCACGGACCTGCACAACCAGCTGGTGCAGTACGCGAAGAGCCAGGGCTTCACGGTCCGCTGATGAGGCGCACAGCAATCGGCTGGCTGTTCGTGCTGCCGTTCCTCGCGGTGTTCGGTGTGTTCCTGGTCGCGCCGCTGCTGTATGCCGGTTACCTGAGCCTCTACACCAAGGGCCTGGCGACCGGCACCAGCTTCGCCGGCATCGACAACTACACCCGCGCGTTCGACGACCCGTCGTTTCGCAAAGGGCTCTGGTTCGTGGTCCGCTTCAGCCTCGTGGTCATCCCCCTGCAGATGATCGTGGCGCTGGTCGCCGCGCTCGTGCTCGACGAGGTCACCGGTCGACTGGCCCGTTTCTCGAGGCTGATGATCTTCCTGCCGTACGCGATCCCGGCCGTGCTCGGCGCGCTCATGTGGGGCTTCCTGTACAGCCCGAGCTTCGGTCCGGTCGAGCAGGTCACGGCGCTGTTCGACGTGCGGGCGCCGTTCCTGCTCAGCCAGGGCAACGTCTTCTACGGCCTGCTCAACGTGGTCACATGGCAGTGGTCCGGCTACTACATGATCATCATCTATGCGGCCCTGCGCAGCATCGATCCGGCGGTCTACGAGGCCGCCCGGATCGACGGGGCCGGCGGGCGTCAGATCGCGCTGCGCATCAAGGTCCCGATGGTGTCCCCGACGCTCGTGCTGATCCTGGTCTTCTCCCTGATCGGCACCCTGCAGTTCTTCGCCGAGCCGCAGATCCTGCGACCGATCGCCAACGGCTCGGTGACCCCGGACTTCACGCCGAACATCTACGCCTACGAGCTGGCATTCAGCTACGCGCAGTTCAACTATGCCTCGGCGATCTCGTTCGCGCTCGGCTTCGTGGTGTTCGTGGCCGTCGCCGTCTTCCTCATCGCCACCCGCAAACGAGGGAGCGTCTTCACATGAGCGACACGCGGCGCCGCCCCCGTCACGTCGGGGCGAAGCTCCTGCTGCTGATCCTGGTCTGCTACTTCCTCGTGCCGGTCTGGTGGCTGGTCGTCGCCAGCACCAAGAACGCCGAAGGCCTCTTCGCCGGCGACGGCGCGCTGTGGTTCTCGGGCTTCCACCTCGCCGACAACCTCCGGCACCTCATCACCATCAACAACGGCGAGTACCTGCGCTGGCTCGGCAACTCCCTGCTGTACGCCTCGGCCGGCGGCATCGGCTGCACGATCGTCTCGGTGCTGGCCGGCTACGGCTTCGCGAAGTTCGACTTCCGCGGCCGCAACATCGTCTTCGCCATGGTGCTCGGCTCGGTCATGGTGCCGCTCACCGCGCTGGTCATCCCGACCTTCGTGATGATGTCCAACGCCGGGCTCACCGACACGATCTGGGCGGTCATCCTGCCCTCACTGCTCAGCCCGTTCGCGGTGTACCTCATGCGGGTCTACGCCGCCGCGTCAGTCCCCGACGAACTGCTCGACGCCGCCCGCATCGACGGCGCCGGGGAACTGCGCACCTTCGTGCGGGTCGCGCTCCCGCTCATGCGCCCCGGCGTGGTCACCGTCCTGCTGCTGTCCGTCGTGTCCACCTGGAACAACTACTTCCTGCCCCTGACCATGCTGTCCAGCTCCAAGCTCTACCCGCTCACCGTCGGCCTCGGCCTGTGGACCCAGCTCGCCAGCTCCAACAACGGCGGCGGCGAGTCGCTGTGGAACCTCATCATCACCGGCTCGCTCGTCTCGATCGTCCCGCTGGTCATCGCCTTCCTGACCCTGCAGAAGTACTGGCAGAGCGGGCTCGCGGCGGGCAGCGTCAAGTAGGCCGCGCACAACCATGGGAGATCCGTGCTCACCGCTTCGCTGCTCCTCGACCCCGCATTCACCGTCGCGCCGGTCTCCCGCCGGACGTTCGGATCGTTCGTCGAACACATGGGCCGATGCGTCTACACCGGCATCTACGAGCCGGCGCATCCCACGGCCGACGCGGACGGCTTCCGCACCGACGTGCTCGCGCTGACCCGCGAGCTCGGCGTCTCGCTCGTGCGCTACCCCGGCGGCAACTTCGTCTCCGGGTACCGCTGGGAGGACGGCATCGGCCCGGCCGCCGACCGGCCCGTCCGCCGCGACCTCGCCTGGCGCAGCCTGGAGACCAACGAGGTCGGCATCGAGGAGTTCATGCGCTGGGCCGGCAAGGCGGGGGTCGAGGTGATGTACGCGCTGAACCTCGGCACCCGAGGCGTGCAGGAAGCGCTCGACGTCCACGAGTACCTCAACCACCCCGACCGCACCCGCCTGGCCGAACTGCGCCGCTCCAACGGTGCCGATCAGCCCTACGGCGTGAAAATGTTCTGCCTCGGCAACGAGCTCGACGGCCCGTGGCAGACCGGCCACAAGACCGCGCGGGAGTACGGCCGGCTCGCCGCCGAGACCGCCCGGGCGCTGCGGTCCGCCGAACCCGGACTGGAGCTCGTCGCGTGCGGCAGTTCCAGTTCATCGATGCCGACCTTCGCCGCCTGGGAGGCCGCGGTCCTCGAGCTCGCCTACGACGTGGTCGACTACATCTCCGCGCACGCCTACTACGAACCAATCGACGGAGACATCGGCAGTTTCCTCGCCTCAGCCGTCGACATGGACCACTTCGTGCGCAGCGTCGCCGCGACAGCCGACAGTGTCGGCGCGCGCCTCAAGAGCAAACGCCGCCTGATGATCTCGTTCGACGAGTGGAATGTCTGGTACCTGCGCGCCTTCGAGGCGAGCCGCGACGCCGACGCCACGGACTGGCCGGTGGCGCCGCGCGTCATCGAGGACTGCTACACGCTCACCGACGCCGTCGTGGTCGGCAACCTGCTCATCTCGCTGCTGCGCAACAGCGACCGCGTCACGGCCGCCTGCCAGGCCCAGCTCGTCAACGTCATCGCCCCGATCCGCACCGAGCCCGGCGGCCCGGCCTGGCGCCAGACCATCTTCCACCCGTTCGCCCTGACATCCCGCCTGGCTCAGGGCGAGGTCCTCCGCGTCGAGGTGCGCGGCCCGCAGTACGACACCCAACGTTTCGGCGCCGTTCCCGTCCTCGACGCGGTCGCCACCCACAACCCCGGCACCGGCGACGTCGCCGTCTTCGTGGTGAACCGCCACCAGACGGAAAGCCTCAACCTGTCGGTCGCGCTCGGCGGCTTCGGCGCTCCACTGCGCGTCGCCGAGGCCTGGACCCTCGCCGACGACGACCCCACAGCCGCCAACACCGCCGAACACCCGGACCGCGTCGTGCCGAAGCCAACTCCGGACGCCGAGGTGACCGCCGGACTCCTCAAGGTCACCCTCCCGCCCGTGTCCTGGACGGCGATCCGGCTGACCCACTGAACCCACCTGTACATCGGCCAAGGCCGGGACGTGCGGACCAGCCGGGGCTGCGGCGTGAGAGGCGCCGCAGCCCCGGTACTCCTCCTACTGCAGGTAGGCGGCAAGGGGGATCTGCTGGTCACGGAGTGCTTTGGCGATGACGCCGGCGATCTGCGTAGCGCCGGCCGTCTCGAAGTGGGTGTGGTCGTTGCAGAAGAACGCGCCGGCCGGGCCGGCGCCGTAGTCGCCGTTGAACGGGCACAGGCGCAGGCTGTTGTAGAGCGTGTAGCTCAGCCGGTGCAGATCGATGACGGGGACGGCGCCGGCGCTGCCGGCGGCGTTCGTCTCGGTGATGAAGCCGCGGTTGCCGACGGCCGTGCTGCCGGAGCAGGTGAGCGCGGCGGCGGGGGTGAGGAAGACGGGATGGGCGCCGCGTGCCTTCGCCGCGTCGGCCATCATGCTCAGCAGTTGCTGGTACCGCGCGGACCCGACGTGGCGGGGGCAGGTGCTGGAACCGTCGTTGATCCCGAACTGGATGAGCAGGTAGTCGCCGCGCTGCAGGCCGGTAGCCGGGTCGAGCATGGCCTGCCAGCGGGTGGAGTAGGTGGCCGGGTTGATGACGCACTCGCCCGCCGGGCCGGTCGCGCTGGTGACGTTGGGGTCGTACAGCCACGTCTGGATGCTGCGCCCGCCCACGGCGCTGTTGCGCACCGTCACGTTGCCGGTGAAGTACTGGGCAAACTGGTTGCCCCAGCCGACGGGGCAGACGGCGCCGCCGGACGGGTCGGCGACCGTGGAGTCGCCGGCCAGCCACACCGTGACCCTTGCCTGCGGCGACGGCGAGCTCGACGACGGCGGTGGGGCGCACGGTGTGGGGCTCGGTGCCGGGCCGGCGGTCAGCTCGAGGTAGTCGACGTTGGGTAGGCCGTCGGCGGTGGTCGGGCTGAGCCGGACGGTGTTGCTGCCGGCGTTGAGCGTCGCGGTGAGCGTGGTCGTGGACCAGGTGGTCCACGCGCCGGTCCCGGCGAACGCCGCGGTGCCGACGCGGGCGCCGTTGACCAGCACGTCCGCCGGGCGCCCGGCGGTGGCGCCGTTGGCGAACCGTACACCCAGCGTCGCCACCCCGGCCGAGGCCGCCGTCACCGTGAACTGCACGTACGCACCCACGGCGTTGGAACCGTTGCAGAACCCGCTGCCGGAATACCCCGCGTGGTTGCTGTCGATCGTGCCGGTGCACACCGCCGGCGCCGCCTCCGCCTCGAACCGGGTGGCCGCCGCCGTGGCGGCGTTGCCGGTCAGGGCGGTGACGGTCGCGGCGATGACCGTGCCGGCGACGAGGAAGGACCTCAGTCGCATGGTGCCTCCTCAGCCGATTCCGGGAAGGTTGCGTTCGCGCATGCCCTGCACGACGAGGTCGGCCATCCGGCCGGCGCCGTACTCGGAGAAGTGCGTGTTGTCGGTGACCCCGTCCACCGACGCACGCAGGTAGAGCGCCGCGGATCCGGCCTCGCCCAGCGACTCGACGAGGGCCTCGCTCTTGGCGGTCAGGTCGATCACGGGCACGTTGAGCGCGGATCCGAGGCTGCGCATCTCGGCCGGCAGGTTCGCGCCGGCGCCGTTGACGTGCAGCGCGGTGCCGGTCAGTTGGCCGCCGCTGAACAGCCGCCGGACCGGCGGGGTGACGAGGACCGGCACGCCGCCGCGCTCCCGCACTTGATTGATCATCGAGGTGAGGTTGCTGCGGAAGGCCGCGGCCGTCGTGGACTTGTCGTTGTGCCCGAACTGGATGAGGACGAGGTCGCCCGCCCTGATCCGGGACTTGAGCGCCGGGAACAGCGCCGCGTTGCCCAGGAAGCTGCCGGAACTCTCCCCCGAGTCGGCGTAGTTGGCCACGACCGTGCCCGGTGTCACGTGGGTCGGCAGGATCTGGCCCCAGCCGGGGTACGGGGCGGCGGGCTGGTCGCACACCGTGGAGTCGCAGGCCAGGTAGACGGCGAGTGGGTTGGCGGCCTGTTGGATGGTCAGCCCGGACAGTCGCGGGGCGGCGCCGGCGAAGGTGATGTCCAGTCCCGGGTTGCCGGTGCCGCCTTGCCCGGTCGGCTGGCCTTCCGGCTGGCGGACGTTGACGGTGAACTGGTGCCGCGTGATGGTCCCGGCCGCGGTGCTCACCGCCGGCAGGATCCGCCGGCGCGCCTCGACCGACATCGAGGTGTTGCCGGCGCCGGCGCTGTCACCGATCCAGGCGGTGACCGTGTAGTTGCCGGGGGCGACACCATAGTGGCAGACGATGGGTGAGCTTCCCGTGCACTCGGGTGGCCGGCCCGGCGCCGACGGTCCGGCGCCGGGTTCGACGGCCAGGTAGTCGATGTTGGGCAGGCCGGCAGCGGTGGTGGCGGTGAGCCGGATGGTGTTGTTGCCGGCGTGCAGCGTGGCGGTGAGCGTCTTCGTGGTCCAGGTCGTCCACGCGCCGGTCGGGTCGAAGGCGGTGGCGGGCTGCCCGGCGGCGTCGTTGACGAGCAGGTCGGCCGGCCGGTTGGCGGTGCCACCGTTGGCGTACCGGATGCCCAGCGTTGCGGTGCCGGCGGTGGCCGCGGACACGGTGAACTGCACGGCCGCGCCCACCGCGTTGTCGCCGTTGCAGAATCCGGTGCCGGAGTAGCCGGCGTGGTTGGACTCGATGGCGCCGGCGCACGTGGCGGGTGCGCTCTCGGCCTCGTAGCGGGTCACCGCTGCGGATCCGGTGCCGGCGGTGACCACGACGATCACGCCGGCGCCGGCCAGCAGACCCATACCGAGGATGAAAGGTTTCAATCGCATGGACGCTCCTCCCCGCCGGCCGGAACCCGCAGGCCCCGGCCGGGCGGACGGTTGATCAGCGGACGTAGATGTTCGGCTGGACCGGCGTGCTCATGCCGCTGCCGATGAAGTACGACGGGTGCGGCGGCTGGTTGTAGGCGGTGTTCTGCCAGGCGATCGCGCACCGGTACTGCGGGTCGTGCATGAGCGTGAACAGCCGCGTCGAGGTCTGGGTCGGGGTGCTGTAGATGCGCAGCGCCGTGTTGTCGGAGGTGGGCCAGATGACCTCTTCGCGCCAGTCGCCGAGGATGTCACCGGACAGCGACGGCGTGGACTTGGTGCCGTTATTGGAGTGCACGCCGGAGGCGGTCAGCAGGCGGGTGTCGCCGGAGGTGCCGTACTTGTCGATGTGGGTGCCGTCGAGCAGTTCCCGGGTGGTGTCGCCGTCCCACCAGGCCAGAAAGTTCATCGAGCTCGGCTTGCGCGAGGCGACGACGGTCCCCTTGGGGTTGCGGACGCCGTCGGCGGCCGCGGACCAGGACTCGGCGCCGGCGCTGCCGGACCAGATGTCGCCGGACACGCCGCGGCCGTTGTCGCCGTTGGCGGGGGTGCTCCATAGGATCTGCCCGGTGCGGGCGTCGGCCATCCACGACGACGGCTTGCTGCCGTCCTCGTCGACCTTGAACTCTTCCAGGCCCGGCCGGGACGGGTCCAGGTCACCGACGTGCATGGCGTCGCCGTGGCCGTTGCCGGTGTTCCACAGCCGGTTGCCGTTGTCGTCCACGGCCGTCGACCCGTAGATGATCTCGTCCCGGCCGTCGGCGTCCACGTCGGCGACAGAGAGCTGGTGGTTGCCCTGCGCCGCGTACCCACTGTTGGCGTTGCTGTCGAACGTCCACCGGCGGGTCAGGGCCCCGTTGCGGAAGTCCCACGCGACGATGACGGACCGGGTGTAGTAGCCACGGGCCATGATCAGGCTGGGCCGCTGCCCGTCGAGGTAGGCGGTCCCGGCCAGGAACCGGTCGACCCGGTTGCCGTAGCTGTCCCCCCACGAGGACACGGTCCCGCGCGGCACCACGTAGTCCACAGTGGACATCGCCGCGCCGGTCTGCCCGTTGAACATCGTCAGGAACTCCGGCCCGGACAGCACGTACCCGTCGGCGTTTCGGTAGTCCGCCGAGGCGTTGCCGATCACCCGGCCGGTGCCGTCCACGGTGGCGTCGGCGGTCTTCATCGCGACCTCGGCCTTGCCGTCGCCGTCGTAGTCGTACACCTGGAACTGGGTGTAATGGGCGCCGGCGCGGATGTTGCGGCCGAGGTTGATCCGCCACAGCCGCTGCCCGTTGAGCCGGTACGCGTCCACGTACACGACGCCGGTCGCCCCGGACTGCGAGTTGTCCTTCGCGTCGGCCGGGTCCCACTTCAGCACGATCTCGTACTGCCCGTCGCCGTCCAGGTCACCCACCGACGCGTCATTGGCGGCGTACCCAGAGCCGGGCGAGGAGATCGGCACATCGAGGTAGCCGTTCGCGAACCGCAGCGACGCGGGCGATGCCGCCTGCTCCGTGCCGCCGACGACGGCCCGCACCGTGTAGGACGCGTCCGCGGCGGCACCCGCGTCCAGATAGTTCGTGCCGGTGGTCACCGTCGCGATGCGGGTGCCGCCACGGTACAGGTTGAACCCGGTGGTGAGCGCCTCGGTGCCCAGCAGCCGCCACGACACCAGGTTGCCGGAGCCCGAGCGCACCGAGATGAGGCCGCGGTCCAGATCCTCCATCTGCTTGGCGTTGCCCGCCGGGGGCGGCGGGCTCGACGGCGTGGTGCCGCCGGCCTCGACGTCGACGTAGTCGATGTTGGCCAGGCCCGCGGCGGTGGTCGGGCTCAGCCGGATCGTGTTGTTGCCGGCGTTCAGCGTGGCGGTGAGCATCTTGGTGGTCCAGGTCGTCCAGGCGCCGGTGCCGGCGAACGTGCTTGCGGCCTGCACCACCGCGCCGTTGACGACGATGTCCGCCTGACGGTTGTCGGTGGTGCCGTTGGCGTACCGGATGCCGATGGTCGCCGGCCCGGTCGTGGACGCGGTGACGGTGAACTGCACGGCGGCGCCGACCGCGTTGTTGGTGTTGCAGAACCCGCTGCCGGAGTAGCCGGCGTGGTTGGACTCGACCACACCGTCACAGGTGGCCGGGGCGGTCTCCGCCTCGTAGCGGGTCGCCGCGGCGAACGCGGTGGTGACCACGGCGACGCCGGCGCCGACGGTCACCGCCGCGCAGGCGGACAGCAGCGCGATGCGCTGCCTGCGTGAAAACATCTCGATCTCCAAAGGTTCATGGTCGCGCCGCAGCGAATGGCGGGCGAACCTGGGGCGTGAGCGCTCACGAGGACGCGACCCCGAACGGCGACGCCGCTGACGCATCGCCTTGCGGACCCACTCGCGGTCTCGTAGCGGTGACCTGCTCGTACCGGCTGACCGACGGTGCCGCGACCGACCTGTCCAAGGGCGGGACCGCGATCGCCCGCGACGGCGCGGACCCCGCTTCCTGGGACGGCTCGTGGACCGTCGTGCTCTTCTCCATCCCGGAGCAGGAGAGCGCCCGGCGCCGGGCGCTCAGGGACCACCTGCGGTGGAGTCGCTTCGCGCCCCTCTACGACGGCGCGTGGATCTCCCCGGACCCGCTGCCGCCGGAGGCCTGGGCGGCACTGTCGGCCGCCGCGCTCGGCTCCGTGACGGTCTTCCGCGCCCGGCACCAGGATCTGCGCACGGACTTCGACCGGCACCCGGTCGAAGCCTGGGACCTGCCCGCGATCGCGAAGGAGTACGCGACCTTCATCGACCGGTGGAGCCCGCTGCTGCCACGGATCGCAGCCGGCGCGATCACCGGCGCCGCGGCGGTCCGCGCCCGCACGGAGGTGATGAATGTCTACCGCAGATTCCCGATCCTCGATCCGATGATCCCCGATCGCCTGATGCCGCCCGATTGGGCCCCGCCGGCGCGCCCGGGAGATCTTCGTCGCCATCTACGACGGGCTCCTGCAGCCGGCGCAGCAGCACGTGCGCGCCACGGTCACCGGCATGACGGGGGAACCGTGCCCGGCTGTCCAGGCACACACCGTCGCCGCCATGGCCGCCGGCGTCCGCCGCACGGCAGCCGAGGACGCTGCCAACCGCTGAGGCCGGGGGGACGGGACGCCGGGTGTGTCCCGTCCCCCCTCCGGTGCCGGACCTTCCCGGTGCTCATACGCCAGAGACCTCCAGGTAGTCGATGTTGGGCAGGCCGTTGGCGGTGGTCGGGTCGATGCGGATGGTGTTGCTGCCAGCGGTGACCGGCACGGTCGCGGTGGTCGTGGACCAGGTGTTCCACGCGCCGGTGGAGGCGAACTGCGCCGAGGTGACGGTGACGCCGTTGACGACGACGTTCGCCGGCCGGGCGGTGGCGGCGCCGTTGGCCCAGCGGATGCCGACCGTGGCGGTGCCGGCGGCGGTGGCGTTCACGGTGAACTGCGCGTACGCACCCACAGCGGCGTCGCCGTTGCAATAGCCACTGCCGGAGAACCCGCCCCGGTCCGAGTCGATCATGTCCTGGCACACCGCCGGCGCCGTCTCCGCCTCGAACCGCCCAGCCTGCGGTGTACCGCCGGATGTCCTGACCAGCGAGAGGCCGTCCACGGACAGGTAGCCGTTGCCGCTGGCGGCCTTGATGGTCACTGTCGCGGTGCCGGCGGCCAGCTGCAGGCCATACACGTCGTACCAGTTGGGCATCGCGATGGCGATGAGCTTGCCCTCCTTCAGCGCGGCGGTGTTCGGCGCGCCGTACGGGTCGGGCACGCCGAGCAGGAACCCGGACTGCAGCCCCTTCGCCATGAACTCGATCGTCTGCACCGCCTCGGGACTGTCCAGGAGCAGTTCTCCCTTGTCGTTGAAGAATCCGCCGCCGCGCTGCAGCAGGAACTGCAGGTACTGGTTGGCGATGGAGCCGTTGTCACCGGTCGCGACCACGCCGAGGGACTGCCCGGTGCGCGAATGCAGGCTCGCGCCGATCGTGGCGAGATCCTCCCAGGTGGCGACGTCGGCGGGGATGCCGTTCTTGGTGAACTCGTCCTCGCGGTAGTACAGCACGCTCACGCAGGTGTCGGACTCCAGCGCGTAGACCTTGCCGTCGTAGGCGTACGGGGCGTGCGCAGCAAGTCGTCCTTGACCGGGGCGATCAGGTCGTCCAGCGGCACGAGGAGCTGCTTGGCGATGCCGCCGGCCAGCATCTCGGTCGGCGTCAGGGCGCCGCACACGACCGGCACCCCGGCGCCCATGGCCTCCGGCACGACCGCCGGTGTGACCAGATAGGCGGCGCCCGCCTCGGCGGCGGCCCGGGCCTGCACGGCGTCGAGCACGGTGCCGGCGCCGATCACGAGTCCGCGTGGCGCCGATCGTGCCGCCGCGATGGCGTCGCGGGCACCCGGTGTGGTCAGCGCGATCTCCACCGCGGTGATCCCGGCCGCGCCGCGCAATGCTCCCAGTGGCGGCGCAGGCCGATCTCCCAGACCGATCCGCACCAGAACTGGTCCGCCACCAGGGTGTCACCGATGTACGCGCGGCCCACGTCACCGGTCCAGTCGATGCGCAGCAGCGTCTCGTCGTCGCCGTCGAGGAGTTCCGCCGGGACGTCGATCTCGTACACGGCGGCGGCGTCGAAGTCCGCGTCGGTAGGGGCGGACGCGTTGCCGGAGGCCGGATCGACGACCGGTTCACGGGCCGGCCCCTCGGCGGCGAGCAGGCGTACCTGCGCCGGGGCGGACACCGGGCCGGTGCCGCCCACCGGGTATCGGCCGAACAGCCAGCCACCGGTGCCGGCCTCCGACAGCGGCGGGTACAGCAGGACGTCCGCATCCGCTGCCGCGCCGTACACTGTGACCGCGTCGCCGTCGACGATCGCGGGCGCGACGCTCAGGACGAGGCGATCGGCGTCTTAGCAGCGGCCGCGGGTCAGTTGACGGGCGGAAGGCTCGTCGAGCACGAGGATGTCGGCACGGCTTCCGTCGTGGCCGGAGATCCGGACCCGGCACCCGATGCCGGCCTGCAGGCTCGTCCAGCCTCAGGCAACGGCGGTTCAGGACTCTTCAGGGGCCGATGGCCTCCGGATAGTGCCGCCGGATCATCGCGACGCCGATCGCCGCGCGGCGCACCCGTTCCCGGGCGGTGTCGATCGCCACCTTCTGCAGATGCTGCCCGGACGGGTAGATGCTCGGCGCGTTGCGGACGGTGAACTTCGCGTAGACGGGTGCGGCGACCCGGACGATCCCGGGCAGCTCGTAGTAGCGCACCGGCGCGCCGAAGTCGTCGGGGCCCTCGATGTAGATGTCGAGCGGGATGGACACGGCCGACCGGATCGCGGCGATGTCGGCAACGGGCAGGTCGACGGGCAGGTTGAGGGTGGTGGCGCCGAGGTCGGCCAGCACCCGGGCGGTGGCCGGGTTGGCGACGGCAAGCGAGACGGACACCTTGAGCACCAGGTCCGCGGGCAGGTCGCCAGACTCCTTCATCCGCGCCAGCACCCACAGCTGGCCGAGGTCGGCCACCAGGACGCTGCGCAGGCCGAGGTCACAGCCTCGGCGGACGTCCTCGATGCCATAGACGAGCTGTTCAGCGCCGCGGAGGCTGGCGCCGAGGGCCTTTCCTGACGGGGTGCTGGCCTGGATGCCGGTGTCCCAGCCTGCGCGGGGGCCGGTGAACAGGCAGACCTCGACGTCGTGCTGCCGGCCGAGTTCGCCCATGCGGGTGATCTCCGCATCGGTCAGCAGCATGATGCCGCTGCCCTGGCTGATCCGGCGGACTCGGACGTCGTGCCGCTCGGCCTCCTCCAGGACCGCTTCGAACGCGTCAGGGCCTTCCACCGAAGGGATCTCGATGCGGTACTGCGTGCCGTCGTCGAACCGCTGCGTGGACGAGCGCGGCGGGTCACCCGCCCCGGCCGGCAGGCCGAGCGTCGTGAGTAGCGATCGGGTGGTGTTCATACTATACGTCCCTTCGAAGCGGTCCCGGGCCGGCCCGCGATGGCGAGCCGGCCCGGGGAGCAGTGGTGCTAGAGGTTGGCGCACTGCCCGGAGCGCGGGCCGCGGACCGTGTTGGCGGTTCCGTCGGCGGTCGGTGCCGGGGTGTTGCCGGTGCAGGAGAGCGGGCCGGAGATGGTGCCGCCGGACACGACGGCCGGCACGACGCCGGTGTTGTTCGTCAGGGACACCGGCCCAGAGACCTGTGCGCCGATGAGGGCGACACCGCCGGTGGTCCCGGTGACAGACACGGGGCCGCTGACCCGGCCGCCGATGAGGCTGACCCACGCCGCGCCGCTGGCGGAGACGGGGCCGTTGAAGGTCGCGTCGACCGCGTCGAGGGCCGCGCCGGGACGGACGGTGACCGGTCCGCTGATCGTGCCGCCGCGCACGCAGAGCGTGCCGGTCACGGTCAGCGGGCCGTTGTGGCGGCCGGTGATGGTGGTCGTGCACCCGCTCGCCGGCGCCTCGGCGGCCGACAGCTGCCACTGCTGAGCGGGCCACTTCGCGGCCTGGGTCAGGTTGCCGGAGGTGTGGTCGCCGTTACGGATGAAGCCGCCGACAACGTTGGTGCCGATGACACCGTCGCAGTTGTACGACAGGGTGGGCGCGCAGCTGTTCTCGACCTCGACGGAGAGGTTCGCGCCCTTGACGGTGGCCCGGTGGAAGCCGTGGCCGGTGTCGTCGAGCGACCACTGCTGCAGGACGCGGCCGTCGGCGCAGGCGGACACGACGACGTCGGTACCGACAGTGCCGGAACCGTTGGCCATGGTGAGGCAGTGCCCGGCCGCACGGTCGGCGCTGCGGAACCGCCAGAAGCCGTCGCCGGCGTCCTCGAGGCGCCACACCTGGCCGTTGCCGCCGTCACAGGTGCTCTGGACGACGTCACCGTTGGGGGTCGCGGTGAGGCACCGGTTGCTGGCGACCGGGTTCTGCAGGCTGTTGGGGTTGCTGATGATGCCGTCCTGGTTGATCAGACGGTAGTATCCGCCGTCGCGCAGTGCGTAGGGTCCGGTGGCCTCGTTGAAGTACGGCCAGTCGCCCTGCCAGTTCATCGGCCGGATGCCCAGGGTGTTGCCCGGCCGGTAGGCGTGATAGCTGAGCCAGTAGACGCCGTCCTCGATAAATGTTTCCGGTGCGCCGGGGGCTCGGTACAGGCCGGTCGGGGTCACGCCAGGCTGAGCGGTGCGGGTGTTGAGGATGATGCTGCCGCCGCCGTGGGCGAGGTTGACACCGTTCTTGTCGAGGAACGGGCCGTCGATGGACTTCGAGCGCCCGATGATGATCTTGTAGGTGTTGTCGTTGGCGTTGCCGCGGCAGCACCAGTCCCAGGCGGCCATGAGGTAGTACCACTCGCCGCGTTTGAACATCGAGGCGCCCTCGATGCGGTTGAGGTTGGGGCAGGTCGCCTGCGGGAACGGGCAGCCCGGTGTGGTGACGGGGAATGCGTCGCTGCCGCGGTGGGCCACCAGGCGCGGCTCGCCGACGGTGGTCGCCAGGTCTGCGCCGAGCTGTACGACGTAGATGCCGGCGAAGTGGGAGCCGAACACCAGCCACCAGGCGCCGTTCGCGTCCTGCTGGATAGCCGGGTCGATCGCGTTGTAGGTGGCGTTGCGGCCCGGGTCGGCGCCGCCGGAGGTGATGACCGGGGCGCCGTGGTCGATGTAGCTAGCCGGGTTGCCGGGCGTCTTGGTGGTCTTCAGGCCGATGGCCGAGGTGTTGGTGCCGAAGTTGGAGACGGCGTAGTAGTAGTAGAACGTGTCGCCGACCCGGTGCACGCTCGGCGCCCACAGGCCACCGTTGAGACCCGGCCAGGACCTGGTCCAGCTCGCCGTCGGCACGGTGCCGCGGCTGGTCCACGGGCCGTTCATGGTGGGAGCGCTGAGTATGCCGCCGCCGGTGGCGGAGACGTAGTAGGTCGTGTCGTCCTTGTAGAGGGTCGGGTCGTGGGTGCCGACGCTGCCGGTCAGGGGTAACTGGCCCTGCGGCTCGGCATTCGACTGCTCCGCACTGGCGGGTGCTCCGACACTCAGCAACGACGCGATCAGCGCCATAGCGAGGCCGGCTTTGACAAGTCTCACTGCGTTCCTCCGGGTCGATACGGGGTCGATACGGGGTCGTACAGGTGGTGCGTGGGGTGTGTGATGCGGTGCGTGATGGGAGGGTTCAACCTTTGACCGCTCCGGCCGACAATCCGTCGACCAGGAAGCGTTGTGCCCAGCCATAGGCGACGACCACGGGCACGCTGATGAGGATCGACGCCGCGGAGAGCTGTCCCCACGGGACGATGTCGCCGATGATCATTCCTTGCAGGCCGAGTGGCAGGGTCTTCTGGCTTTCGTCGGTGATGAACACGTAGGCGAACAGGAACTCGTTCCACGCGTTGGTGAGCGTGAACAGGCCCACGGTCAGCAGCGCCGGCCGGGCGATCGGCACGATGATCCGGTAGAACGCCCCGAAACGGGTCGCCCCGTCGGTCATCGCCGCCTCTTCCAGTTCGAACGGGATGCCCCGGAAGTAGCCCAGCAGGAACCAACATGCGAACGGCAGCGTGAACGTGGGGTAGGCGATGAGCAGCGCGCCCAGCGAGTCGGTGAGGTGCAACGCGCTGAGGATGCGGTAGAGCGGGATGAACAGCAGGGCGGCCGGCATCACGTAGGTCAGCAGCACGATGCCGGTCAGCGCGCCCGCCCCGCGGAACTTCAGGCGGGCCAGGGCGTAGGCGGAGAAGGCGGCGAGAAGGACGGCCACCGCCGTGGACACCGTCGCGACGATGACCGTGTTGCGGAACCAGGTGCCGAACGGATGGTCGAGGAACAGCGCGTAGAACTGGTCGCTGGTCCACGGCTGGGGCCACAGCAGGCTTTCTCGGGTGGTGATCTGCAGTTCGGACTTGAAGGCCGTGACCACGACCCAGTACAGCGGGGCGAGGATGAACGACAGCAACATGGCGTTCGCCACCCACAACGGGATCCGGCCGAGCCAGCTGCCGTGGATGCTGCGCGAGCGGATCTGCCCGAGTGCCTCGGCGCCGGACGCGAAGCCGATGCCGAGCCCGACGATGACGAGGACACCGATGCCGCACCGGATGAACAGGTTGGCGTCGAGGTAGAACAACACGGCCAGCAGCCCGATCCCGGTGGCGTACAGCAGCGGCCGGCCGGCCCGGCCCAGCAGCCGCCCGCGGCGGGTCCCGTCGGGCCGGCCGCCGTCGGCCCGCAGGTACCGGGTGAGGATCCAGAT
The DNA here is from genome assembly GCF_040654975.1 of Dactylosporangium sp. NPDC050588. Classification (NCBI taxonomy): domain Bacteria; kingdom Bacillati; phylum Actinomycetota; class Actinomycetes; order Micromonosporales; family Micromonosporaceae; genus Dactylosporangium; species Dactylosporangium sp. NPDC050588. The sequence continues at coordinate 29,505 of NZ_JBFAJA010000112.1, forward strand.
CAGCAGCGCCGAGATCGGCAGTAGCAGGATCGCCGCCGCTGAGCCGAGACCGAGTTGGAGCTGGGTGATGGCGGTCTGGTAGGCGAAGATCGTGTAGAGCGAGGTCGAACTGCCCGGCCCGCCCTGGGTGAGCAGCCAGACGAGGTCGAAGTTGTTGAATGTCCAGATCGTGGAGAGCAGAACGGTGACCAGGATGACGTAGCGAAGCCCGGGCAGGGTCACGTGGAGGAACCGCCGCCACGAAGACGCACCGTCGACCGCCGCCGCCTCGTAGAGTTGGTTGTCGATCGCCTTGAGGCCGACGAGGAAGTTGATGGCGAAGAACGGAATACCCTTCCACACGTTCACCACGGTCACCGACGCCATCGCCAGGTCCGGATCGGACAGCCATGCGGCCGGCCAGTCGGGCAGGACGTTGAGGGTGGCCAGCAGCGGGCCGATCCCGGTCGCCGTCAGGACCTCGTTGAGACTGCCGAAGATCGGGTCGAACAGCGACCGCCAGGACACCGCGGTGACCACCGTCGGGATGATCCAGGGCAGCAGCACGAGGCCGGTCACGATCGACCGTCCACGGCGCAGGTGGTGCAGCAGCAGTGCGGCGACGAGCCCGGCCGCCACCTTGAACACCTCCGACCACGCGGTGTAGACGAAGGTGTTGGCCACCGCCGTGCGGAAGAACGGATCGGACAACAGGTTGACGTAGTTGTCGAACCCGACGACCACGTTCCGGTTGCCTTGGCGGGCAGTGAAGCTCAGCCGGATGGCGTCGAAGAACGGGATGGCGATGAGACCGCCGAGCAGCAGCACCATCGGCCCGACGAACGGGTACCCGATCCGCCAGTCATGCCCGAGCATCCGCCTCGCGAGAAGCCCGGACCGGCCAGGCGGCGCGGGTTTCGCGATCGGCGGCCTCGGGTCGGGCCGGACCTCCCGCAAGGCGCTGCTCACTGCTTGATGCCCAGCTGCTCGAACGCCTGCACGATACGCTGGTGCGCGGTGGCGACCGCGGCCGGAACAGCCGTTCCCTTCTGGATGATCTCGCCCATCATGTCGGTGAGGATGTACGCCGACAGCGCCGCGTTGCGGCCGGAACTGGCCGGCTGCGGGAAGTTGTAGCCGGTGGTGGTCCGGAACGGCAGGTCGGCGGTCACGAGGGAGTGCGCGACCGGGAAATACGGGTCGCCGGTACGGTAGAAGGGATCGGCGTCCCAGATCTTCTCGTACGCCGGGTAGACCAGGGCACCGGCCTCCTTCGCCAGGTTGAGGAACGCGTCGTTGGCAACGAGGTACTTCGCGAGGACCTTCGCGAGCCCGGGGTTCTTGCTTCCCTTGAACACCACGAACGCCATGGTGTCGACATTGATGGCGTTGAGCGGCTTGTCGGTGCCCGGCCCGGTGAAGCCGGCGAACGCCCAGGTGTTGTTGTAGACCGGGTTCCCGGTGCTCTTCGACTGGGCGTAGATGCTGGCGCTGTTCAGCGTGCCGCCGACGATGCCGGCCAGCCAGGCCTCGTTGTTGCCGGTGTCCGTCCAGCTCATGACACCGGGAGGCAGCATGTTCTTGTACTTCGGATCGGTGTAGGTCTCGGCCAGGAACTGCACCGCGGCCACCGTCTCCGGCGAGTTGAACACGACCTTGCGGCCGTCGTCGGCGGTGAAGGAGCCGCCCCAGTGGTTGATGACCGACTCGATGAGCACGTTGCCGTCGTTGCTGCGGTTGACCGACACGCCCCAGCCGTACCGCTTCTGCGCCGGGTCGGAGATCTCCAGCATCGCCCCGCGCAGGTCCTGGAAGGACTTGAGCTGCTCCCGGGTGATGCCTTTCGCCTCGAGCCAGTCCTTGCGCAGCCACCAGCCGCCGCCACCGATCGTGTAGTAGGGGATCCCCCACCACTTGCCGTCGATCTTCAGGTTGGCCTCGGCTGCCGCGCCGACGGCGCCGTACTTCTGCTGCAGCTGCTCGACCTCGGCGGTGACGTCCAGGATGTCGTCGAGATCGTGCATCTGGGCCACGAACCGGGACGCGGCGACGAACGCCATGTCCTGGACATTGCCGGCCTTGACCGCGGCGTCCTGCTTGGCGATGAAGTTGCCCTCGTCGGTGTTGACGACGACGTTGTTGATGGTGGCGCCGGTCTGGCTCGCGAACTGCTTCACCGCGCGGTCGATCGCGCCGTTGGCACTCTCCAGGTACTGCTTCTGGGACAGCGTGTTCGCCGGGCTGCCCTTGAACTGCGCCGCCTCGTCGATCAGCTCCTGTGGCACGCCGGCCGCCGTCCCCGGCGTCGGGCTGGTCCGGTTGCGTCCGGCCTCCGTCTGGCAGGCGGCCAGCCCGGGAACCGCGGTCGCGGCGCCCGCGACGAGCGCTCCCCGAAGGAACTGACGACGATCCATCGCAGGATGCTTCATCCTTCACCTTCCAATGTATGCGTGCGGGGGTGCACGCTGGTGATGGCCGCCTCGGGACCCGCAACAAGGGCGTGGTCCGGCGACGGTTCCAACGGGCTATCGGGGACGCGGCGTCGCCGGAACCGGTCGGTACGGCCGACGAGCGGCCAGTGCTGCGCCATAATCCGGTGGACGGCGACTGTGGTTGTCGTGGCGGCGCGCACCGATCCGGACGGGCGCGCCGCAAGCAGTCAGCGGTCGGGTGTGAGGTGCCGGCTCCTGATTGGGGTGTGCGAGACCGGTTGGCTAGCGATCCTCTGCCGCCTCCAAGCAGGTGTCAACACATCAGATGGGTGGTTTACCATCTCGTTACAAAAATCCACCCCCGCTAGCTACAGGAAACTTCCTGAAGTGGGGACTCCCGCACAGATCGATCGTGTTGTACGGTTCAGCCCACGCACTCATATGACGAGTTGCACTACTGACATCTGATGAGCTATCTCGATGCCGTCCCCCTGCCTGGCCACAAAGGAGCCTGCCCTGAACGCCCATGAACGCGTTGTGTCCGAACTCGAGCGGCTGGTCTTCGGTGGAGCCGAGCCTGGGTCGCCGCTGCCGTCGGAGTCGGAACTCGCCGAGGAGCTGAGCGTCAGTCGCCTGACGGTGCGAGAGGCATTCAAGAGCCTCCAGGCCCGCGGGCTCATCCAGGTCCGTCAAGGCCGACGACCGGTGATCGCGCCACTGAGCGCCATTGCGATCGAAGACTTCTTCGCCGCCAGCGTGCGGATGGACCCCCGCAACTACCTCGACCTGCTCGAGGCGCGGCGGGCCATCGAGACACACATTGCTGGGCTCGCAGCGACCCGGTCCAGTCGGATGGCCGTGCTCGCCATGGAGGAGTCACTGGCCGCCATGCGCCGTTCGATCGACGACCCCACGGCGTTCAACGCGGCCGACGTCCGGTTCCACGAGGCACTCGCCGCGGCCAGCGGGAACCGCATCCTCACGTTCCTCATCGAGGCGATGCAACAGCCCCTGCACAACAGTCGCCTGCAGAGCCGGCGGGGACACGTCGTGCGGGGGCGCCCGCTGATCCAGGTCATCGACGAGCACGCGGCAATCCTGCGCTGTGTCGTCGATGCCGACCCAGCGGGAGCGGCAGCCGCGATGCGCGACCACCTGGCCCAAACCGAACAATCCCTCTACGCCGCGCTGGGGCTGCCATCGCAACTGCTGGGCGACGACGAAGGGTCACCCGCATGAACCGGGCGACTCTTACCTTGGACCTGCAACGCCGCCTCGCCCCAGTGCAGCGGCGCATGTTCGGCTCGTTCGTGGAGCATCTCGGCCGGTGTGTCTACGGCGGCATCTACGAGCCCGGCCATCCCACCGCCGACGCCGACGGCTTCCGGGCCGATGTGCTGGCGCTCGTGCGTGAACTGGGCGTGACGACCGTGCGATACCCCGGCGGGAACTTTGTCTCCTCGTACCGGTGGGAGGACGGCATCGGCCCCCGCGATACACGACCGGCCCGGCTCGACCTCGCCTGGCACAGCCTGGAGACCAACGAGTTCGGCCTGGACGAGTTCATGCGCTGGGCGGGCAAGGCCGGCATCGAGCCGATCATGGCCGTCAATCTCGGCACCCGCGGCGTCGAGTCGGCCCTCGACCTGCTGGAGTACGCCAACCACCGCGCCGGCAGCCACTTCGCCGACCTTCGTCGTTCAAACGGAACCGAGGACCCGCACGGCATTCGGATGTGGTGCCTCGGCAACGAGATGGACGGCCCATGGCAGGTCGGCGGGCGGTCTGCCGCAGACTACGGCCGGATCGCTACGCAGACCGCCCAGGCGATGCGACGCTTCGACCCCAGCCTGGAACTGGTGGCGTGCGGCTCGTCGAACTCCGCCATGCCGACATTCGGCGCCTGGGAACGTGACGTCCTCACCGAGGCCTACGACCACGTTGACTACATCTCCCTGCACGCCTACTACCACCAGGCCGGTGACGACCTGGCGAGCTTCCTCGCCAGCGCCGAGGACATGGATCGCTACATCGACTCGGTGACGGCAATCGCGGACTCCGTCGGCGCGATCCGCCGGTCCACGAAGAAGATCATGATCGCGTTCGACGAGTGGAACGTGTGGTACCAGCGGGCCGAGCCGTCCGTTCCCCCGGCCGGGGAGCACTGGCCGACGGCACCGCGGCTGCTCGAGGACCGGTACAACCTCGCCGACGCGGTGGTGGTCGGCGGACTCCTGATCAGTCTGCTGCGGCACAGCGACCGGGTGACGGCGGCCTGCCAGGCCCAGCTCGTCAACGTGATCGCGCCGATCATGACGGAGCCGGGCGGCCCGGCGTGGCGGCAGACGATCTTCCACCCGTTCGCGCTCACCGCACGACACGCCGGCGGGGTGGTACTCGACGGCCGGCCGCGCGGGGCGACCGCCACCACCGACCGGTTCGGTGTCGTCGAGGCCGTCGATGCGGTGGCGACCTGGGACGACCAGACCGGCACCGGCGCTGTGTTCCTGGTCAACCGCAGCGCCACGGAGCCCGCCGAGGTTGTGATCGACGTGGCCGGCGGGCCGGTTGACGTCACCGAATGCCTGACGCTGAGCGACCCGGATCCGTACGCGTACAACGCCGCCGACGCACCAGATCGGGTCTGCCCGCAGCCCAACGACCGCGTCGAGCACCACACCGACGGAGTCGTCGTGACGGTACCGCCGGTGTCCTGGACCGTCCTGCGCTGGATGACCGAACGACACGAGGTGCCGGCATGAGCATCGACGTCCGTACCGGTAAGCTCCTGTCCTCCCCACTGTCCGACACAGGCCCCGCCGAAATCGACCACGTCTGCGCGGCCGCCGCCGCAGCCGCACCAGAGCTGGAGGCTCTCGGCCGCGACGGCCGGGCACGGCTGCTCGACGCGCTCGGCGACGCCCTCGAGGCCAACCGGGCCCGCATCGTCGGCCTGGCCGACGCCGAGACCGGCCTCGGCACCGACCGCCTCAACACTGAACTGACTCGCACCAGTTTGCAGCTCAGCTTGTTCGCCGACGTGCTCACCGACGGTGCCTACCTCGAGGCCACCATCGACCACGCCGCGGACACCCCGATCGGTCCTCGACCGGACCTGCGCCGCATGCTCGTGCCGATCGGTCCAGTGGCCGTCTTCGGCGCCAGCAACTTCCCGCTCGCGTTCAGCGTCCCCGGCGGGGACACGGCCAGCGCGCTCGCCGCCGGCTGCCCCGTGGTCGTCAAGGCCCACCCGGCCCACCCCGCCACATCGGCGGCCTGCCACCAGGTCTTTCGAGCGGTCCTGGCCGACCATGGGCTGCCACCGGGCACGGTCGGCCTCGTGTCCGGCCACGACGCCGGCGCAGCCCTGGTACGGCACCCCGCCATCGCCGCCGTCGGCTTCACCGGCTCCACGGCCGGCGGCCGGGCGCTGTTCGACATCGCCAACAGCCGACCCGCGCCCATCCCGTTCTACGGCGAGCTCGGCAGCACCAACCCGCTGATCGTCACCAGCGCCGCGGCCGTCGAACGCGCCACGGCGATCGCCGCTGGGTTCGCCGCCTCAATGACCCTCGGCACCGGGCAGTTCTGTACCAAACCTGGCTTGTTGTTCGTCCCGGCCACCGCCGATGGGGACCGACTGGTTCTCGACCTCAGCCACCGGATCGCGGCCATGGACCCAGGCGTGATGCTCAGCGCCGGCATCCGCGACGCCTACCAAGACGGCCTGGCCGCGTGGCGCCGCTCCCCCGGCGTCACCAGGATCGCCGAGGTCACCACCGACGGCAAGGCCGGCGGGTTCTACGGCGGGCCGGCACTGTTCTCCGTCGACGTCACCGACCTCTCGGCGGAAGCGGCCGAAGAGCGGTTCGGGCCAGCCGCGCTCGTCGTCCGTTACCGCGACACCGCCGAGTTGGCCGCCGCCCTGTCCCGACTCGGGGGGCAGCTGACCGTCACGGTCCACGCCGCCGAGTCCGACGAGCCGCTCGTCTCGAGCCTGCTCACGACGATGCGCGCCAAAGCCGGACGCATCATCTTCAACGGATTCCCGACCGGCGTGGCCGTCGCCTGGGCTCAACACCACGGCGGACCCCAACCCGCGAGCACCGCACCGTCGCACACGTCCGTCGGCGCCACGAGCATCCGCCGCTGGCTGCGCCCGATCGTGTACCAGGACGCTCCGGCGGCCGTCCTGCCCGCCGAGCTGACCGAAACCGAGGGCGGCGCTGCGGCGATCCCGCGACGGATCGACGGCAGCCTCGTACTCCCCAACGGCCGACGTGCCGGGTTCCCCGACAACACACCGGAGGCACAGTGAAAATCGTGGATGTCAAGGCGACCGTCGTCGGTACGCCGTGGCGGGAGCTCACCTTCATCGAGCTCATCGCCGACAATGGACTGCGCGGCCTGGGCGAGGCTCGCATGCTCAACAAGACCGACACCCTGCTGGCGTGCGTCAATGAGCTCTGCCGCCGCTATGTCATCGGCAGCGACCCGTCGGAGTTCGAACGCCTCGCCTGGCGGTTCACCTGGGAGGAGTACGCCCGAGCGGGCGAGGTCACCCAGACCGCCCTGGCCACGATCGACCTCGCCTGCCACGACCTCGTGGCCCAGGACCGCGGGATCCCGGTCCACCAACTGCTCGGCGGCGTCTTCCGGGACCGGGTCCCCGCCTATGCCAACGGCTGGTACCAGGGCGAACGGGACCCGGCCACGATCGCTGCGAAGGCCGCCGAGGTGACCGGACGCGGCTACCGGGCGCTGAAGATCGATCCGTTCGGCGCGGCGACCGCGGAACTTCCCGCCGCGCAGCTGCGCCTCGCCTGCGACATCCTCGGCGCGATCCGCGACACCGTCGGGCCCGACGTCGAACTCATGGTCGAGATGCACGGCCGGTTCACCGCGGCGACCGCGGCCCGGGTCGCCCGCGCGATCGAGCGGTACGACCCGGCGTGGATCGAGGAGCCCGTCCCGCCATCGGACATCCTCGGGCTGCGCCAGGTCCGAGCAGCCACGAACATCCCGATCGCGACCGGCGAGCGAGTCCATGCCGTCGCCGAGTTCCGGGAGCTGCTCGAAGGCGGGTTGGTCGACATCCTCCAGGCCGACCTCACCCACATCGGCGGCTTCACCGGGCTACGCAAGCTGGCCGGCTGGGCGTCGGCCTACAACGTGATCGTCGCACCGCACAACGTCTGCGGCCCCGCCGGGACCGCCGCGAACCTGCACCTGGCCGCGGCGACGCCGAACTACAAGGTCCTCGAACACTTCAACGACTTCGCCGATCCGTGGGTGGCCGAGCTCGTGCACGGCGCCCCGGCCGTCGATCCGGTCGACGGGCACTTCGCGATCCCGACGGCACCCGGGCTCGGCATCCGGCTCGACCACGAGGCCTGCGCCCGGCACCCCCGCACCAACGCCCACTTCAACCTCGTCCAGACCGGATGGGAGCGACGCAACCCCGTCGCCTCGGCACACTAGCTTGATCTTCAACCTGGGCGGCGTGCCAGCACTGACGAGCATCCTGGACCGCAGGGCGGTGGCCGCCGACACCAGCGGCCACCGCCTCGCAGTGCTGGCGGCCACCGGAGAGCAAGAGCTGAGGAGACGGTAGCGCCGGCACCGTAGACAACCGTCCGGCGGGCGCTGACCCACAACCCGCCGACCTCGCCAACACCGCGTCGAGCAAGCTCGCAGCACCGTAGTTCATCTGTCGCTTCCGACGCCCCCGGCTGTAGACGCGGGCGTCGGAGGCGATGGCCAAACCATTTCAAGCACCGGACACGGCTCTGACGGCGGCTCACGGATGCCGATCGAATGAGCTCTTGAATCCAGACTGCCGCACCACCGAGTAGCTGCTCGGCCCCGCCACCCTCGAGCAGTCGAGCGGGATACGCGAACGCGTGCGTGGCGACAGCGGAAGCAGAGGAGACGGACTGATGATTCGCGGCCGCGCAGCGGCGATCACGGACGTCGCGCGGCTCGCCGAGGTCTCCCACCAGACGGTGTCGCGAGTGCTCAATGACCACCCCAACGTCAGCAGTGACACCCGGAATCGGGTCCTCGATGCGGTCCGCCAACTCAACTACCGCCGCAACGCCATGGCTCGCGGCCTGGCCCGCCGCCGGTCCCGCATGGTCGGGGTCGTCACGCTGGCCACCAGCCTGCACGGCCCAGCCGCAACGTTGCGAGGGATCGAGCGTGCTGCGATTGCCGAGGGCTACGGCGTCAGCATCTCAACGCTGGAGCGGCTGGACCACATCGGCGTTCTTCAAGCGTTGGAGACGCTTGCGGATCAATCCGTGGCCGGCGCGGTGGTGATCGCACCACAGCGTGCCGTCGCACAAGCGTTGCACAGCCTGCCGTCGGCGATGGCAGCCGTGACCGTGGAAGCCGACATGGACGGCGCGATACCAAGCATCTCGGTCGACCAGGCGGCCGGCGCACGAATCGCCGTGGAGCACCTGATTCAGCTCGGCCATCGCGAGGTGTGGCATCTGGCCGGTCCGCCCGATTGGCTGGAGTCGCAGGGTCGCATCCAAGGCTGGTGTGCAGCGCTGGAAGACGCGGGTCTCAGGGTGCCCAACGTGTTGACCGGTGACTGGAGCGCACGTTCTGGCTATGCCGCTGGCCTCGAACTCGCGACACGGCGGGAGGTGACCGCCGTGTTCGCCGGCAACGACCAGATGGCGCTCGGCATGCTGCGCGCCTTCTACGAGAAGGGCATCCGGGTCCCCGACGACGTCAGCATCGTGGGCTTCGACGACATCCCCGAGGCGCAGTACTTCTGGCCGCCACTCACGACGGTCCGGCAGGACTTCGACGAGATCGGCCGGCGGTGTGTCGCCACGCTGTTGCGACTCATCGAGGCGGATTCTCCCGAACCACCGCACCGTCTCACGTCGGCACCAGCCGTGGCGCCGACGTTGATCATCCGGAACAGCACGGCGGCCCGGCCATAGGTCGGGGGCCCATACCACGAGCAGCCGGTCACCGCGGTCGTGCGGCCGGTGGCAGAGAAGGATCTTCACGAGCAGCTTGAGGACGCCCCACTGGCCAGGGCGTTGTACGCCGCAACGGCGTCACGCAGGGTTGCCGCTGAAGCGAACGGCCCTACGACGCCGTCATCCGACCGGAGACACTTGTGCCCCGCCAAGGCGGCGCTGAACGAGCGACAGGACGGCAAAGAGGTCCAAGGCGTCAGTCTCGGTCAGCGCCCGAGCCGGCGCCGCCGTCGTGTGGGGGCGGCGCGTGGCACCACAGACTGCTTAGCAGATGACGTCTTCGGGGCTACGCGGGCTACATGCTGCTCCACAGCGATGGCGCAGCAACGGCCGCATGGCCGGGGCCCGGACACGTAGGCGTCCACGGCTGCGCACAGCGTCACGAGGACACATACGTAGCCTCGTACTGCGGCAGCTTGCTTCCCGCGCCATCAACTCATCGCCGGGGTCGTCCCCGACGAGCAGAATGGTCGCGGTCAGCGCTGTGCTTGCCGAAAACGTCATCCACGCTGGTCAGGGCCGATTCGTCGACCAATCAGCGATCTCGGCCCGTTCGAGTGCGCCGTCCTCATGCATGGCAACGCCCCTTGCGAGATAGTGGCCCGCCGTGTTGCTACGACTGGCGTACCTCGGTGTGACGAACGCACTCGCAATCCTGCGATTGCTGCCGATGAGCGACCGGGACAAGGACGCCGAGATCCTGGCCCTACGCCACCAGCTCATGGTGCTGGAACGCCAACTGGGCAAGGACAGGGTGCGGTTCGATCCAATCGATCGAGCGGTCCTGGCAGCGCTGCTGCACCAACTGCCACTGGATGTGCTCCACAGGCTGCGGCTCCTCGTCCGCCCCGACACCGTCCTACGCTGGCACCGCGATCTCGTCACCCGTCGCCACTCGGCCGCCTCGCGACCCAAGCGCCCCGGCCGGCCACGCACGCTACGGTCAATCCAAGTCCTGGCGCTACGCCTGGCCAGGGAAAACCCCAGCTGGGGCTACCGACGTCTCCACGGCGAACTGCTCGCACTCGGAGTCAAGGTCGCCGCGTCCACGGTCTGGGAGATCCTCAAGAGACCGGAATCGACCCGGCACTCCAGCGGTCCTCCAACACCTGGGCGGACTTCCTGCGGTCGCAAGCCGACGCCATGCTGGCATGCGACTTCCTCGAAACGATCACCCTGACCGGGACACGGATATATGTACTCGCGGTGATCGAGCACGCCAGCCGCCGGATCCGGATCCTGGGAGCCGCCGCGCATCCGACCGCCTCCTGGGTGGCACAGGTCGCGAGAAACCTCGCCATGGACCTCGAGGACGCCGGGTCCAAAGCCAAGTACCTGATCCGCGATCGGTACGGCAAGTTCCCCGAACTGTCCGACGCCGTGCTCACCGACACGGGTATCAGGGTCGTGCTCAGCGGCATCCAGACACCCGAATGAACGCGATCATGGAACGGTGGGTGCGGACCTGCCGCCACGAACTGCTGGACCGGACCCTGATCTGGAACCAACGACACCTCCTGCACGCCCTGCGCGAATTCGAACACTTCTAAGGATCTTCGTGAGGTAGGCGGATAGCGGCGGCCGGAGGGATGCTGGTAGGCGGGGGGTGGCTGACATGAACACTCTTCGTCTGGCACATAGG
>NZ_JBFAJA010000113.1:0-40004 GCF_040654975.1 Dactylosporangium sp. NPDC050588
CCCACCCGCTGCGAACCCTGACCCGAAAACAACCACCCCACACCAACATCCGCCGCCGGCACCACAGGCAACACCAAACCATCCAACACACCATCGACCGCGACCGCCCGATACGGCAACAACGCCCGCCGCGCCAAACCCGCAGCAATCGCATGCGCCGACACCTCCGGACGTGCATCGACAAACCCCGCAAGACGCCCAACCTGCGCCTGCAACGCGGAAGGTGAACGCGCCGACAACAACCACACCGCAGGACCATCAGCAACGGCAGGAGATTCCGGCTCCTCGGCAGACTGCTCCAGGATCACGTGCGCATTCGTGCCACTCACCCCGAACGACGACACACCCGCCCGACGAGGGCGATCCGTCCGTGGCCACGCAACGGTCCGGGCCGCCAGTTCCACCGCACCCGCGGACCAGTCCACCTGCGGCGTCGGCGCGTCGACATGCAGCGACTGGGGCACGACTCCGTGCCGCATCGCCAGGATCATCTTGATCACACCGGCCACCCCGGCAGCGGCCTGGGTGTGCCCGATGTTCGACTTGATCGACCCCAGCAAGACCGGGCGCTCCCGGTCCTGTCCGTACGTGGCGAGGACAGCCTGCGCCTCGATCGGGTCACCCAACCGCGTGCCCGTGCCGTGCGCCTCCACCACATCCACGTCGGCGGCCGACAAACCAGCAGACGCCAACGCCTGACGGATCACCCGCTGCTGCGACGGACCATTCGGCGCCGTCAAACCGTTCGACGCACCGTCCTGGTTCACCGCAGAACCACGTACCACCGCCAGAATCCGATGACCGAGACGCCGCGCATCCGACAGCCGCTCCACGAGCAGGACCCCGGCGCCCTCGGACAGGCCGAACCCGTCCGCGGCCGCGGCGAACGACTTGCAGCGACCGTCCGGCGCAAGGTTGCCGTGCGTGCTGAACTCGATGAACATGCCGAGGCTCGGCATGACGGTCACGCCGCCGGCCACCGCCAGGGAGCACTCGCCGCGTCGCACCGCCTGGACCGCGAGGTGCAGGGCGACCAGCGACGACGAGCACGCGGTGTCGACGGTCACCGCCGGTCCTTCGAACCCGAACGTGTAGGAGATCCGGCCGGCGATGACGCTGATGGTGTTGCCGGTGAAGGCGAAGCCCTCGTGGCCGGAGCCTTCGTCGAGCCGCGGGCCGTACTCCATGCCCATGGCGCCGACGAACACCCCTGTCCGGGCGCCGCGCAGGGTGGTGGGGTCGATGCCGGCCCGTTCGAACGTCTCCCAGGTGGTCTCGAGCAGCAGGCGCTGTTGCGGGTCCATCGCCAGCGCCTCGCGTGGGGAGATGCCGAAGAAGTCCGCGTCGAACAGGTCGGCGTCGTAGAGGAACCCGGCTTCGCGCTGGTAGTAGCGGCCCGGCCCGGTCGGCGGCTCGGCGTAGGCGGCCTCGTTGTCCCAGCCCCGGTCGGTGGGGAACTCGGACACCAGGTCGGCGCCGTCGACCAGCAGCGGCCAGAGCGCCTCGGGGTCGGTCACTCCGCCGGGCAGGCGGCAGCCCCAGCCGACGATGACGATGGGATCGTCGTCGCCGACCGGCGGGGAGGGCGCCGGGTCGGCGGGTGCCGGGTCGTCCCACCCGGGCACGAGCTCGGCGTGCAGGTATTCGGCGAGCCGGCGCGGGCTGGGGTAGTCGAAGATGGCGGTGGCCGGGATCCGCAGCCCGGTCGCCGCGGCGACCCGGTTGCGGACGGCCATGCCGGTGACGGAGTCGAAGCCGAGCTCGCCGAACGTCAGGTCCTCGTCGAACGCTTCCACGTCGAGCGCGGCGCACTCGTGGCGGATCAGGTCGATCAGGTGCCTGCGCTGCTCGGCGCGGGCCAACGGAATCAGCTCGGCGGCCAGGGTCGAGGGTCCTGGGACGGTGTCATCGGCCGGTCGTTCGTCGAGGCGCCGGCCGAGGTCGTCGGGCAGGGTCGCGGCGGGTTCGCCGTAGACGGCGGCCGGGTCCAGCCGGGCCCCCGCCACGTACAGCTCGGCGAGGGAGGTCGCCAGGCGTCGGGGTCCGCCGTCGCCGCGGCGCAGCGAGCCGGCGACGGCCAGCGGGCGGTGGGCGTGTTCCGCGGTGTGCAGCATCGCGGCGGTGAGCACGGGGTGCGGGCTGATCTCCAGCGCGAGCTGGTAGCCGGCGGCGAGGGCCGCTTCGGTCGCCAGATCGAAGCGGGCGATGCCCCGCAGGCAGCGGCACCAGTAGTCGACGTCGGCGGGCGTGTCGCCAAGGGGTCCGCCGAGCGCCGCGGTGAACATGGGCAGTGCGGCCGGTCGCGGCCGGATGCCGGCCAGGTCGGCCGTCATCCGGGGGACGATGCGTTCGATGTGCGCCGAGTGGGCGGCGTGGGCGACGGCGGCGGTCCGGGCGTGGACACCGCGCTCGTCGCAGACCCGCCGGAGCTCGGCGGCGGCGTCGGCGTCGCCGGTGACGACGACGGAGCCGGGCCCGTTGACGACGCCGACGACGAGCCGGCCTTCGAATCGGTCGAGCATCCGGCGGACGTCGTCGAGCGGTGCGAGGACGGAGACCATCGCGCCCGCCCCGGCCAGGGTCTGCTGGGCCTGGCTCCAGAAGGCCATGATGCGGGCGCCGTCATCGAGGCCGAGCACTCCGGCGACGACGGCGGCGGGCACCTCGCCGATGCTGTGTCCGAGGACGGCGGACGGCTCGACGCCGGCGGCGCGCCAGACCTCGACCAGGCCGAGGGTGACGGCGTACAGCGAGGGCTGGATGACGTCGGTGCGTCGCAGCGTCTCCGCCGGTGCGTTGCCGCGCAGCACGTCGAGGACCGGCCAGTCGACGAAGGGCTCCAGCGCCTGCACGCACTCGTCGACGCGCCGGGCGAAGACCGGTGAGGTGTCCAGCAGGGCTGCGGCCATCCCGTCCCACTGGGCGCCCTGGCCGGGGAAGACGAACATGACACGGTCGTCGTGCACCGGCTCGCCGTGGACGAGTGCGGGGGTGTCGTCGCCGGCGGCGACCGCGGCCAGCGCCAGGGCGAGGTCGTCGCGGCTGCCGGCGACGACGGCCGCGCGCGGTGCCCGGGACCCGCGTTCGGCGGCGAGCCGGGCCAGGGCGTGCGCCGTCGCGCGCGGGTGCGCGGCGTCGACGGTCGCCAATTGGTCCCGGACGATTCGCGCACGCCAGGCGGGTGATCCGGTTCCGGGCAGGACCCACGGCAGGAAATCTTCTGCAGGGCTCGCGTACATCCGCTACCAGGGCTCCTTCTCGAATGACACCGCAACGCAGTTCGAGCCTCACACGGCGCCTACCGACCGGACACCCCTAAGAAACCCCTAACGACCTCGTGAACGTTTTTCCGGAGTACTGGTAAATGCCTGTCGGCTCTACGCTCGGGTCGCAATGGTCCGGTCGCCCCGACGTCTGGAGAAGAAATGACCGACACGGTATCAAACGCTCCCGCGCTGCCGACCGCGCGCACCTCACCATTCGACCCGCCGGAACCGTTGCGGGAGCTGCGGCAGCATTGCCCGGTCTCGCACATGACATTTCCGGACGGTCACGTCGGCCGGCTGGTCACCAGTCATGCGGCGGCCCGGTCGGTCCTTGCCGACTCCCGGTTCAGCTCCCGGCAGGAATTGTTGCGTTCGCCGATTCCGCTGCCGATGCCGGAGCCGCGCGTGCCGGCCGACCCGGGCAACTTCATCCGCCTGGACCCGCCGGAGCAGACCCGGTACCGCCGGCTGCTGATGAGCCAGTTCACCGCGCGCCGGCTCAAGCAGCTGGAACCGCGGATCACCGAGATCGTCCACACGCAGCTGGAGGCCATGGCCGCCGCGGGCACCCCCGCCGACCTGATCCCGGTGTTTGCGCTGCCCATCCCGTCGCAGGTGATCTGCGAGCTGCTCGGTGTGCCGTTCGAGCAACGGGACCAGTTCCAGCGCGACCTGGGCACGCTGCTCAACGTGACCTCGTCGCTGGACGCCATCGTCGCGGCGCACCGCAGCGCCGACAGTTTCGTCGAGGAGCTGGTGCTGAACAAGCGCGCGCGACCGGCCGACGATCTGCTCAGCAGCCTGGCGGCCCTGCCGGAGCTGACGGTGCAGGAGCTCAAGAGCATGGCATTCCTGTTGTTCGCGGCGGGTTACGAGACCACCGCGAACATGCTCGGCCTGGGGACTTTCGCGTTGCTGACCGCGCCTGACCAACTGGCTGCACTCAAGGCGGACGACACGCTTGTCGAAAATGCCGTCGAGGAATTGCTGCGCTATCTCACCATCATTCATATCGGGCCCGTCCGCACCGCACTGGCGGACGTGGAAGTCGACGGCGTCGCGATCCGCGAGGGCGAGAGTGTCACGCTTTCGCTGAGCGCGGCGAACCGGGACCCGGCGAAGTTCGCCGACCCGGACACGTTCGACATCAAACGTAATGCCTCGGGTCATCTGGCATTCGGTCACGGCGCGCATCAGTGCCTGGGCGCCCAGCTGGCGAGAATGGAGATGCGGATCGCCTACACGGGCCTTTTCCGGCGTTTTCCGAAGCTGCGCCTGGCGGTGCCGGCCGAGGAGGTCGAGGTCGCCGCGGACATGACCATCTACGGGGTGCACCGGCTGCCGGTGCGCTGGGACTGAGCCGGGCCGTCACCGCACACGCTGACGCGTATCCCGACAGCGGGATACGCGTCAGTTCGTCTGGGATTTTCACCGGGGTCCGGTCAGGCGCTGGACGAGGAGACCGCCGGCACGGTCCGCGCACGGGCCGGCGCGGGGTGGCTCCAGCGTCGGGCGATCGGCCGCTCGACGGTGATGTAGAGCAGCCAGGCGAGCAGGATGCTCAGCGCGACGGCCAGGGCCACCAGCCCGAGCGCGACCGGGGTGCTGAACTTCCGGTCGCCGAGGAAGAACGGCCGTCCCCAGTACAGGACGATGGCGTGCGACATGAACAGGGCGTAGGAGATGTTGCCGAGCCAGAGCGAGAGCCGGCTGCCGAAGAACCTGTTCGTGCCGCGGATCTCGGTGCTCGCGGCGGCGAGGACCAGCAGCGCGGACGGGACGACCTCGGCGGCGACCACACCGTACGGCATCGGCACGATCAGCATGCCGAAGTAGGTCACGCCCAGGATCGCCAGCGCCGCCCACAGCCGCAGCCCGCTCCACAGCCGTTCCCGCACGACCCGGGCCAGCACCATGCCCAGGAGGAACTCGCCGAGGCGGGCGACCGGGAAGTTGTAGGAGAACCAGTACTGGTAGACCGGCAGGTTGATCACCGGGATGGCGGGCCGTTCGGGCATGACCAGGACCGCGATGAACGGCACCGCGATCGTCGCCAGGAGGGCGCCCACCGCCCAGTACCACAGCCTCGCGCGCGGGATGCGCTGCACGCTGCGCAGCAGGAACGGGAAGAGGGCGTAGAAGAAGACCTCGCAGGACAGCGACCAGGTGACCATGTTGATGCTCGATGCGACTTCCAGTCTGGGCACCCAGGACTGCACGAGCAGCAGGTTGAGCAGGGCCACCCAGGCCGGCGCCCCGCCGAGGAGGATGAGGCACGCCGCCCAGGTGACGGCGTGGTTGGGGAAGATGCGGAAGAAGCGGCGGCGGTAGAACATGCGCGGCGTGTCGTCGTCGCGGGCGGACCAGGTGAGCACGAAGCCGCTGAGGATGAAGAAGAACGTGACCGACACGAAGCCGATCTTGCTGATCAGGAACACCAGGATGCCGTTGAACTTCTCGTCCTGGAACACCGTGATCGGCGGCAGGGCGATCGCGTGGAACACGACGACGGCCACCGCACCGAAGAAGCGGAGCCCGGTCAACGAGGGCAGCCGGTCGGGGAGCCGGACGGGCGCAGTCATGAGTTACTCCTCAAGGTGGGGACCAAGGCAGTCATGGCCGGGTGGCCCACCCGCCGTGGCGAGCGGGCACACCCGGCGGGAGCGCCGACGGCTCAGCCGGCCGCGACCGCCGCTTCCGAGGTCACCCGGCTGATGCCCAGACGCGGCTCGGTCACCAGGTACAGGCCGCTGGCCGCGTCGTACAGGTCGTTGGCGTCGATGTACATCGGCGCCATGGTGACGCGCTGGTTCGGCGAGGACTCCTCGGCCCGCAGCCGGGCCTGCTCGGCGGCGCCGAGCAGTTCCTGGACCGGCTTGGCACCGCCGGTCGCCGCCGCGTCGATGGTCTCCGTGATCGGCGCCGCCGCCGTGCCCGCCCGGTCGGCCGCCTCCCGCAGGTCGGTGAGGCCGGCGATGATCTCGCCGAAGGCCAGGTCGGCGCTCTGGGTGTCGCCCTGCGCGGCCCGGCTCAGCGTGTCGGCCAGCGCGAAGTACCGGTCCTTGCCGGCGTGCTGCTGGTAGAAGCTGATGACGAGCGTGAACAGGCGGTGGTACGCGTTGCGGTACAGCGACTCGAAGAACGCCTGCGCCTCCGGCTCGTTCACCTCACCCCGCTGCAGCGACAGGATCGACGCCGCCGACAGCATGCCGCTGTACATGGCGAGGTGGACCCCGGTGGACAGCAGCGGGTCGAGGAAGCACGCGGAGTCGCCGACCAGGAAATAGCCGTCGCCGCAGAACTTGTCCGCGGCGTACGAGAAGTCCTGCTCGATCCGAACGCCCGGCAGTTGGGTCGCCTGGGCGAGCACCTGCTTCATCGTTTCCGACTCGCCGAGGACCGCCGCGAGCATGGCCTCCTGCGAGTCGAACTCGCGGCGCCGTTCCACGAAATTCGTCTTGTGCGTCACGAAACCGACGCTGAAACGGTTGTCGCGCAGCGGAATGAGCCAGTACCACCCGTCCGGGGAGGAGATGACGTTGATTCCTCCGGCCGGGCTGTCGGGCAGCAGTTCGGCATTCTCCCAGTAGCCCCAGATCGCGACGTTGCGGAAGATCTCGTGCGGCCGCCGGTTGTTGTAGTGCTGGGCGGAGATGAGGCCGGCGCGGCCGGAGGCGTCGATGACGTAATCCGCCGTCTCGGTCCGCAGCTCGCCGCCGGCCGGCTGCCACTCCACACCGACCGCCCGGTCGCCGTCGAACAGGACGCGCTTGACGTGGGCCTGCTGCACGACCTCGGCGCCGCTGTCGGCGGCGTTGTCCAGCAGCACCTGGTCGAAGATCTCGCGGTCGACCTGCCAGGAGCGGGTGTCGGCACCGAACTGCGCCGTCCAGTCGATGACCCAGTCCTTCTCCTGGCCCCACCGCATCAGCACCCCCGTCTTGGTGGTGAAGCCACACGCGTTCACTTTCTCCAACGCGCCGACATAATCGATGATCGCGCGGCAGGACGTCGTGATGGACTCGCCGATGTGATAGCGCGGAAACTCCGCCCGCTCGAGCAGCTTGACCTCCACCCCACCCTTTGCGAGAAGCCCGGCGGCGGTCGACCCGCCGGGCCCACCACCGATGACGATTACCTTTGGCATCGCGTCCGCCATTCTCTCGGAGATTCCGGCCGGGGCATCGATCCCGGTCAGCCATCTTCGACCCTATTAAGGCGTAATTCGATGCCCCAACCCCTAAGCGCCCCAGACCCCAGGGAATTGCTGCGGGGGCTCAGGCAGAATCCGCCATGGTCGGCATGCAGGCCGCGGCCAGGTCGGCGCGATTGGTCACATTGAGTTTCCGGTACGCCTTGGTGAGGTGCTGCTCGACGGTGCTCACGGTGATGTAGAGCTTCTGCGCGATCTCCCGGTTCGTGTGCCCGGTGGCGGCCAGGGCGGTGACCCGCCGTTCGGCCCGGCTCAGCTTCACCAGGCCGCCGTTGGGCTGCTTCGTCACCATCGACTCGGCGTGCTCGTCGGAGGACTGGTGCAGCAGGCTGCGGCGCAGCGGCTCGGCGCGGCACTCCGTGGCCAGGCGCACCGCCTGCTGGAACACCGCGTTGGCCCGCTGCCGCTCCCCCATCGCCTGGTGCAGCTGGTGCAGGTCGGCGAGCGCACTCGCCAGCTCGAAGCGGTCGCCGGAGGCATGCAGGGCGTCGACGGCCTGCCGCAGCAGTGGCATGCCCCCACGCGTGCCGCTGCAGGCGGCCATCGCCCGCAGCGTGATGCCGGCCGTCCGGGTCAACCCCTGCTTGGCGCGTGCCAGTTGGGCGTTGGCGAGCTTCTGGGCCCGGTCCCGGTCGCCGCGTTCCAGGTACAGCCGTGCGGCGGCGCCACGCCAGGGCACGAAGGACGGCACGTCCATCTCCCACTCCACGGCGAGCTCCCCGCAGGTCAGCAGGTCGCTCAGCGCGACGTGCCAGCGTTCACACGCGGCGAGGTAGAGCCCACGCGCGTAGAGGTAGCGCAGACCGAACCTCGTCTTGAACATCTCCTGCGGCACCGGTGCCTTGGCGTAGACGCCGGCCGCGTCCAGGTCACCCATCATCGTGGTCGCCTGGATGTACGTGGCCAACGGCGCGCCCACGGCCACGCCCCAGCCGCGCGGGGCGATCCGGTCGAGGGCGGCGCGCGCGTACCGGGCGGCGTTGGGCAGGTCACCCTGGTACAGGGCGATCTCTCCGCGGATGGCCTCGAGCCGGGCGTTCCACGTCGGCGCGTAGCGCTCCGACGCCGCCGCGAGCAGCGGTTCACACCAGGTGAGCGCCCGTTCCGCCTGATCGGAGTAGAGCAGGGCCAGCAGCGCGGACTCCGCGGGCTCCAGCGTGGTCTCGTCGACCTCGGTGCCGCAGCCGCGCAGGATGTCCTCCGCGCGGCGCACGACGTCCTCGGCGCCGCGCGTCAGCACCTCCGACAGCAGCGCCGCGCCGAGCAGGCGCCCGTCGGCGAGGTCCGCGCCGTCCAGCGACTCCGGCTGCTGCGGCGGGTCCGGCACCATCTTGGCCAGCGGCGGGTGCCACGACCGCAGCCACCGCTGGATCATCCCGAGCTCGCCGTCGCGGCGCTCGCCACCGGGCCCGCCGAGCCCGCCGCGGCGGCCGGTCGCCTCGATGACCTCCATCGCCTCGCCGGTCATGCCGTGCCACACCAGCGACTTCGCCACCGCGGTGACCTGCCGGGCGGAGAGCAGGCCGCGGCGTGACGGCTCGATGAGCAGGAACACGTGCCGGACGGCGGCGACCGGGTTGCGCCGCCACACGACCCCGGCCAGCCGGACGAGCGCGGAGACGCGCTCGTGGTCGTCCAGGCTGCTCTCCAGCGCCAGGCTGAGACAGTCGCTGGCGAAGTCGAGGTCGTCGGACGCGGTGGCGACCTCGGCGGCCTCCCGCAGCAAGCGCTGGGTCCACCGCTGCCGCGTCTCGCCGGTTTCCAGCAGGTGCCGGGCCACCGTCGAGGCGGAGGCGCCCTGCAGGTACAGCAGCTCGGCCGCGCGTTGGTGCAGCCAGCTGCGGGCCTCGGGGCGCAGGTCCGCCAGGACGGCGGCGCCGCTCGCCGGATTGCGGAAGTTGCCGCCGGTCACCAGGCCGGCCAGTTCCAGCCGGCGCAGCGCGGTCCGGGTCTGCTCCCGGCCGAGCTCGACCAGGTCGGCCAGGAGCGGGACGCCGGTCGGCCGGCCCAGGACCGCGACGCCGCGGGCGACGGCGAGCGTCTCCGGCGAGCTGCGGTGCAGGCACGCCACGAGCGCCTGCCCGAACGCCCGGTCGGGGCGGCGCGGATCCGCCGCGCGTATGTCGTCCAGCACGGCGCGGACCAGCAACGGGTTGCCCCCGCTGAGCCGGTGGATGTCCGCGGCGGACAGCGGCAGCGGCGCCGGGTCGTGCTGCGTGTCCGTCTGCGCGCGGACCAGGGCCGCGACGCCCTCGACCGACAGCAGGGTCAGGTCGATGCGCCGCCAGTGCTCGTTGCGCAGCAGTTCGGCCTGTATCAACGCGGCCGTCGCGTTCTCGTCGTCGGACTGGGTGAACACGAACAGCGTCGGGGTCCGCCGCAGTCGCGAGGCCAGGTCGAGCAGTTCCCGCAGGGACTCGTGGTCGGCGCACTGAACGTCGTCGACCATGATCACCAGGGGGCGGTCCGCGGTCCAGGCCAGCAACTCGGCGTAGAGGATGCGCAACGCCTGCGTCCCCGCGGCGTCCCCCGGGGTCGTCCACGGGACCGCGTCGACGAACGTGTCCATCTGCGCCCGGAGTCGTCCGGGCGCCGCGCCGCCGCCGAACAGTTGCACCAGGACGTCGAACGGGACCTCGGCCCCGGACCGTTTCGCGGTGGCGCTGAGCAGCAGCACGCCGGCTTGCGTCGCCCGCTCCGCGAACGCGTCCAGCACCTCCGTCTTCCCACAGCCGGCCGGCCCGCTGATCAGGGCGAGCTGGCCCACTCCACGCCTGCATTCCGACAGCATTTCCTCGAGGATGGACAATTCGTCAGTTCGCTCTGTCAGCGCCATGGACATCCCGCTTCCCCGTGTGTTGCTGCGGTCGCCGGCGGCCCGACGGCACCGGCGACCGCGGCCGTCACTTGCTGCTTGTCGCACCTACCCCCGGCTCGTCCGCCGCGGTCGGCAGAGGCCTGGTGACGGTCTTCGTACCGTTGGTCGCCGGCTTCTTCGGCGGCGTGGTGGCGGCGTTCGCCGCGTCCTGGGCGGACTCGAACTCCGGCGGCACCGGATAGTCGGGCATGAGATAGCGAGGCCCCTGGCGCTTCACCTCGTCGGGGATCATCGCGCCGAGGCCGCCGTCCTCGTTGATGCCCTTCTCCACGATCGCCATGGAGTGGAAGAAGTGGATGCCCACCACGGTGCGGTCGGTCGGCCGGCGCCGGTAGGTCGCGTCCGACGTCATCGCCTCGTAGTTCATCCCGTCGACCATGTCCTTGAGGTAGCCGACGCCGGTCGACGGGCTCGAGAACTCGGTGCTGGAGCCGCCGAACCCGGGCCAGTACGACGTTTCCATGTCCTCGATGACATAGAGACCGTCCGCGGCGAGCCGCGGAAACAGAAACTCGAACGACTTGATCTGGTCGGAGTTGAAATGGCTGCCGTCGTCGATGACGATGTCCAGCTCGCCGGTTTCCTCCAGCACCTTCGACAGGAATTCAGGATCGGCCTGGTTACCGCGGAACGTCCGCAGCCGCTGGGTCTCCAGGAAACGTTTGTCCTCGATGTCGATACCGAAGACCAATGCCCGCGGGAAATAGCGTTTCCACATCTCCAGCGAGGCGCCGCCACGGTCGGCCTCCTGGAAACCGCCGATGCCGATCTCGAGGATGCGCACCGGCCGGTCACGATAGGGCCGGAAGAACCGGTCGTACTGGCGGGCGTACCAGCGGGCGCCCCACTTGTCGGAGCCGAAGCGCAGGGCGAGACCGGCGAGGTCGGCGTTGCGGCGGGCCCGCTCCGCGAAGAGTTCGCCCCACGGCACGCCGGTGCCCCGGTCACCGCTCGCGAGCGTGTCCGCCACCTGCGCGAGCCCGGAGACCGAATCCGGCCCGAAGACCGCCCGCAGCATCCCGGCGAATGCCGAGAGGTCCTGGTGGATGCGTACGTCGGCCTCGTCGGCGCCGGCGCGGGACAGATCCTGGCTCCAGGGCAGCGGCTCGACGCTCACCTGTCCGCGCTCGGCCCGCACGAGGTAGCCCACCACGTGGCGGGCGATCTCGAGGTCGTGCTGCACGACCAGCTTCTCCCGGCCGTCGTGCGGCAGGACGTCCAGCAGCACCTCCTGGTACAGCAGTTCCAGGACGCAATGATGCTGCAGCCGGTTCGCAATTCGGAGAATGGCTTCGTCGTCCACGCCCGCCGCGTTTGCCAAATCGGCGACCGCGGCTATTCTGCTTTCCATCGGGCCAAACCTCATCCCTGGTCGATCGTCGCCCACCGGGCATGCCGAGGTAATGACTATCATCGCTGGTCCGGCAGGGTGAACCCCTAAATTCCCGGGTGTAGGGGTCGCATTTCTGGTCTACTCACGCAGTGGCCATGAATTGCTCAGCTCCCCCGAATTGCATTCAATCCGCCAACACGATATAGACGCCTATAATTGCGATTGGCCATGCCGCCCACGCGCTGCGGCTACCACGGCGGACTGACCGGACGCCGACGCCGCCGGACCCGACAGTCCGCGCCTCGATCGACACTCATCGAGACGTCAGACTGATTGACATCACTGCAAGTTTGCCAGGGATCACCGCAAGCAACAAGGTTTCGCGTGGGTAGGGCGGAAATGACCCGACACGCAGCGCAAACGCCCAACTGTGCGCTACGTCACAGATCGTCATACCCCCTGGCCCGCAGGTATAGGGGTTAACGGCCGCCGCGCCCGCCGTTAGCTTCGATCTGGCCTCGCGCGCCCCAGCGGGCGAGACGGACGATCACGGAGGCACCATGCCAGACGCCAGATTCCCGTTCCCGGAGTCGGGGGGCGCAGGCCCCGCACCCGAACTCGACGAGATCCCCGACCGCCGTCCCTGCCCCGTGGCCCTGTACGGCGGCGCCCCCGCACTGCTGCTCACCTCCTACGAGGACGTGCGCCGCGTGGTCACCGATCCGCGGTTCGACCGGGTCGGCGCCGCGCGGGTCGGGCTCACCAACCGTTCTCCGGACTCGCTGCAGCACGACAGCGCCGACGCACCCGACCCGGCCCGCCGGCGCCGGACCATCACGACGGCGTTCACGGCCCGGCGAGCACAGACGCTGACCCCCGAGATCGACGCCATCGTCGCCGAGCTGATCGGCGACCTCCGCGCCGCCGGCCACGAGGCCGAGTTCCACGACGCCTTCGCGCAGCCCCTGGCGGTCCGGGTGATCTGCCGGCTGCTCGGCATCCCCTACGCGGATTACAAGACGTTCGGGCCGCTGGTGGAGATCCTGATGTCGGCCACCGCATACCCGCCCGAGCAGGTCGGCAAGGCGCACGGTCAGCTGTTCGCCTACTTCGCCGAGTTCTACGACCGGCGCGCCGCCCAGCCGGACCCACAGGAGAAGGACGTCCTCACCGACCTCATCGAGGCGACCCGCTCCGGCGAGCCGATGAGCCGGGAGGACGCCATCCACGCCGGGTACGGCCTGCTCATGGCGGGCTACGAGACGACCAGCCACCAGCTCGCCATCTGCCTGTACGTGCTGCTGTCGCAGCGGGACCGCTGGGAGCGGCTGCTGGCCGAACCGGAGCTCGTCCCGACCGCGGTGGAGGAGCTGCTGCGCTGGACCTCGCTGCTGTCCACCGGCGGCGCGCCGCACATCGCCGGGGTCCCGGCGACGCTGGGCGACACGCCGGTCGAGCCGGGCCAGGTCGTGGTGCCGGTGTTCGCGGCGGCGAACCGGGACCCGCAGGCGTTCGATCGGCCCGACGAGCTCGTCCTGGACCGCAGCCCCAACCCCCACCTGGCGTTCGGGCACGGCCGGCACGTCTGTCTGGGGGCGTCGCTGGCCCGCCTCGAGCTGACCGCCGCGATCTCGGGCCTGCTGCGGGAGCTGCCCACGCTGCGGCTGACCGGGGCGGACCTCGAGTGGCGGGAGGGGACGTTCATCCGTGGCCTCACCGCCCTGCCCGTACGGTGGTGACCCCGCGCACGGCGGCTCACTGGTGACACCCATCGGCACCCCGGCGATCAGGCCGGGGTGCCGATGACTGTGGGCCGGAGACCGGGCGGCCCGGCCGGGGTCACAGGGGGATGTTGCCGTGCCCGCCCCGCCCCGCGGGAGCCGTGGCCAGCGCCTCGGCGATCCGGCGCCGGCTGACGGCCGGGTCGATCACCTCGTCGATCACGCCCAACCCCACACCGCGCTGGGTACCACCGGAGATGCGGCGGTGCTCGGCAATCAGCTCCTGCCGCAGCCGCTCCCGGTCGGCCTCCGGCGCCGCGGACAGGGCCCGGCGGTGCAGGATCCCCACCGCCGCCTCCGGTCCCATCACGTCGACCTCGGCGTCCGGCCAGGCCAGCACGGTGGTGGCGCCGAGCGAGCGGGAGTTCATCGCGATGTAGGCCCCGCCGTACGACTTGCGCACCACGAGGGTCACCCGGGGCACGACCGCCTCGCCGAACGCGTACAGCAGCTTGGCACCGCGCCGGATCACCCCGCCCCACTCCTGGTTCAGACCGGGCAGATAGCCGGGCACGTCGACCAGTACCAGCAACGGGATGCCGAACGCGTCGCAGGTCCGCACGAAGCGGGCCGCCTTCTCCGCGCTGAGCGAGTCCAGACACCCACCGCGACGCAGCGGATTGTTGGCCACCACACCGATCGCCCGGCCGGCGAGGCGGCCGAAGCCCACGACGATGTTGCGAGCCCAGAGTGGCTGCAGCTCCAGGAAGGCGAGGCCGTCCGGGCCCGGCTCGTCGAGCAGGCGGGCGATCACCGGGTGCACGTCGTACGCCCGGCGCGCCGACGCCGGCAGGACCTCCGCCAGGCCCTCGTCGTCCTTGACCGAGGACAGGTCGAACCAGCCGGGGCGGGCGAACACGCCGACGAGGTGACGGGTGACGCCGTACGCCTCGGTCTCCGAGCCGGCGCTCACGTGCACGACGCCGGACTTACGCCCGTGTGCCTCGAGGCCGCCCAGCCCTTCCATGTCGATCTGCTCGCCGGTGACCGAGCGGACCACGTCGGGACCGGTGACGAACATCCGGCCGCCGTCCGCCATGACCACCACGTCGGTGAGCGCCGGACCGTACGCGGCGGCGCCCGCGGCGGGGCCCAGCACGACCGAGATCTGCGGCACCCGCCCGGACGCCCGGATGATCGCGGCGAAGATCCGACCGACGCCGTCCATCGACTGCACGCCCTCGGTCAGCCGTGCCCCGCCGGAGTGCCACAGCCCGATCACCGGGACCCTGTCGCGCACCGCGAGGTCGATGGCCGTCACGATCTGCATGCTCTCCTCGGCGCCGAGCGAGCCGCCGACCCGGGTCGCGTCGGTGCAGAACACCACCACCGGGCTGCCGCCAATCCGGGCGTGCCCGGCCTTCACCGCGTCGTCCGGGCCGAACAGCCGCAACGAACCCGGATCGACCAGTTGGGCCAGGCGGGTCAGCGGCGCACGGGGGTCGCCCGTCACCGGGTCCACCGCGGCATTCACCTCGACCGTCGTCATGTGCGGAGCCTCAATTCCCTTCCGAGGCGGCGCCGGGGCCGGCGGGCCGGAACCGGTTGATCGCGGGCTCGTGGAGGGCACGCAGCTCGAGGTCCGAGACACCGCTGCCCGCCTCGGCGAGGCAGAGCACGCCGACCTTGCCGTGATGCCGGTTGCCGTGCACCTCCTCGACCGCCTGCCCGACCCGGTCCAGCGGGTACGCCGCCGACAGCGTCGGGTGGATCCGGCCGCGCGTGACCAGACGGTTCGCCAGCCAGGCCTCCCGGTAGTTCGCGAAGTGGGAGCCGACGATGCGCTTGAGGTGCATCCACAGGTACCGGTTGTCGTACTCGTGCCGGTAGCCGGAGGTCGACGCGCAGGTCACGATGACACCGCCGCGGCGCGCGACGTAGACCGAAGCGCCGAACGTCTCCCGCCCGGGGTGCTCGAACACGATGTCCGGGTCGTCGCCGCCCGTCAGTTCGCGGATCCGTTCGCCGAGGCGCCGCCACTCGCGCGGGTCGGGGGTCTGCTCGTCGGCCCAGAACCGGTACTGCTCGACGCTGCGGTCGATCACCGCGGAGGCGCCCATCGCCCGGCAGGTCTCGGCCTTCTGCTCGTTGGACACGACGCAGATGGGGGTGCCGCCGCCGTTGAGGACGTACTGGGTGGCGTACGAGCCGAGACCGCCGGCGGCCCCCCAGACCAGCACGTTGTCGCCCTGGCGCATGGCCGCGCCGTGCTGGGAGACCAGCTGCCGGTAGGCGGTTGAGTTCACCAGCCCGGGCGCGGCGGCCTCCTCCCACGTCAGGTGCGCCGCCTTCGGCATGAGCTGGTTGGCCTTGACCAGGGCGAGCTCGCCCAGGCCGCCGAAGTTGGTCTCGTACCCCCAGATCCGCTGCTGCGGGTCGAGCATCGCGTCGTCATGCCCCTGCGGCTCCTCGAGCTCGACCGACAGGCAGTGCGCGACCACCCGGTCGCCGGGCTTCCAGAGGCGCACCCCGGGCCCGGTGCGCAGCACGACCCCGGCCAGATCGGAGCCCACCACGTGGTACGGCAGGTCGTGCCGGGCCGCGAGGCCACCGGTGCGCGCGTACCGCTTGAGGAACTCGAACGTCGGCACCGGGGCGAACAGCGCGCTCCACACGGTGTTGTAGTTGATCGAGCTGGCCATGACCGCGATCAGGGCCTCGCCCGGTCCGGGCTCGGGGGTGGCCACCTCCCGCAGGTGCAGCGCCTTGCCGGGCTGCCGGTCCGCCATCGCCACCCCGGCGAACATCTCCTGCTCCTCGGCCAGGAGCACCGCCGCCCGGTAGCTCTGCGGCACGGGGAGCGCCTCGACGGCGCCGCGGTCGGCCCCGGCCGACTCGAGGGTCTCCACGAACGCACGATTCATCGACCTGCCCCTTTGCTCGGGCGCTGTAGATGGAAGCCGGCGCCGGTCTTGCGGCCGAGGCGGCCCTCGGCGACGAGGCCGGTGAGCAGCGGCCCCGGCCGGGTCGCCGGGTCGCCGAACTGCTCGTGCAGGCGATGCAGGATGGCGAGGGAGACGTCGAGGCCGATGGTGTCCAGCAGGGCGAGCGGGCCGATCGGGAAGCCGTGCACCTGCTCCATCTCCCGGTCGAGCTCCGCGACGCCGGCCTGGCCGCGCTCCACCATGCCGACGGCGTCGTTGAGGTAGGGGAACAGCAGGTAGTTGACGATGAAGCCGGACCTGTCCGGGCAGGAGACGGGCACCTTGCCCAACCGCCGGGCGAGGGCCCGGGCGGCCACGACGGTCCGCAGGGCGGTGTCCGGGGTGTGGCCGACCTCGACGAGCTTCATGACCGGCGCCGGGTTGAAGAAGTGCATCCCGACCACGTCGGCCGGGCGTCCGGTCACCGCGGCGCAGTCCGCCACCGACAGGCTGGAGGTCGTGGTCGCGAGCACGGCGCCCGGCCGGCAGACCCGGTCGAGGGCGGCGAAGACGGCGCGCTTGGCGTCCTGCTGCTCCACCACCGCTTCGATGACGACGCCGCAGTCGGCCAGGTCGTCGATCGAGGCGCTCACCCGGAGCCGTCCGGCCGCCTCGGCGCCTGCCGCGGCATCGATCCGGCCGCGGGCGACCGCCCTGTCCAGCGCCGCCGAGACGGCGCGCCGGGCGGCCGCCGCCTGCTCGTCGCCGCGGGCCACGAGCGCGGTGCGCAGACCGTGGACCACGAGGGTCTGTGCGATGCCGGCGGCCATGGTCCCGGACCCGACGATGCCGACGCACGACGGCGGGACGGGGTCCACCGGCTCCGCCGCGTCGGGCTGCGTGAGCGGGCCGAACCCGCGGCCGGCCCGCCCCTGCCGCGCTTTGGCGGTCAGCAACGGCGCCGGGGTCACCGCCGCGCCGGCCATGAGCTCCAGCGCCCGGTCGACGCCGATGCCGTCCAGCATGGCCAGCGGGCCGGCGGTCAGGCCGCAACCGAGACGCATCGCGGTGTCGATCGCCGAGCCGCTGACATATCCCTGTTCGCACAGGACTGCGGCCCGGTTGAGATATCGCAGCAGCAACACGTGCCCGGCAGCGATCCCATGCTCCTGTACCGTCATCGCCACCCCTTGATCGCGTCGTTTCACGCGGCCGCACTGCCGGATCAATGCGGACTCTAAGAGAGTGCGGCGGGCGGCGGTAACCCCTACAAGCGATTGCCGCGCCGCTTGTCTAGGGGTTCACACGAATTCACGCATACTGATGCTTGTCCGGGGCGGCCGGTATTTCGAATGCGAAAGAATTGCGTTTTCCCATACTGATTTTCATCCGCCGTCGGCGAGCAGCCGGAAATCACCCGGACGATGTCATCACGCAGGATTCGCGGCGCACAGCAGGCGCCAGGCAGGACAAGAGCCGGACAGCACGCTATCATCATTCGGACGGTGCAAATAATCCGCTCTCTATTAGAATAGCATGGGGTGGCGCTGTTGTCAAGAGTTTCCTCGGAAGCCTCTACCGCTTTCGCCAACGACACGCTGGAGGACGAGCGCCGCTATGTCGCGATGCTCTACCGCAACGTCGACACGCTGCGCGACGTCGCCGCGCAGCGCCTGGCCCGGACCCAGCTGCACAGCGCGAGCAACCCGTCGGCCCGCGCCGAACGCGACGCCTCCGCCACGATGTACCGCGAGCGCATCCGGCAGCTCGAGGGCGTCGACGAGCGGCTCTGCTTCGGCCGGCTCGACCTGGACGACGGTGAGACCCGCTACGTCGGCCGGGTGGGGCTGGTCGACGAGGAGGACCAGTCCTCGTTGCTCATGGACTGGCGGGCACCCGCCGCACGCCCGTACTACCTGGCCAACGCGATCACCCGAGAAGGTGTGCGCCGGCGCCGGCAGCTGCAGATGAAGGGCCGCACGGTCCTCGACTACGACGACGAGTTTCTCGACGTCGACGCCGCGCCGGCGGACAGCGCGACCTCGCTGACCAACGAGGCCGCGCTGATGGCCGCGCTCACCGCCGACCGCACCGGCCAGATGCGCGACATCGTCGCCACCATCCAGGGCGAACAGGACGAGATCATCCGGGCCGACATCAACGGCGTCCTCGTCGTCCAGGGCGGCCCCGGCACGGGCAAGACGGCGGTCGCGCTGCACCGGGTGGCCTACCTGCTCTACGCGCACCGCGACCGGCTGGAGAAACGCGGTGCGATGATCCTCGGCCCGAACGCGACGTTCCTGCGCTACATCAGCCAGGTGCTGCCGTCGCTGGGCGAGACCGGTGCGCTGCTGTGCACGGTGGGCGACCTCTACCCGGGCGTCGTCGCCACCGGCAGTGAGCCGGACGACGTCGCGGAGATCAAGGGGCGCGCCTCGATGGTGCAGGTCATGGCGAACGCCGTCTACGACCGTCAGGAGACCCCGCCGGTCAAGGAGGTGCGCTTCGAGGGCGACCGGCTGCGGCTCACCCAGAAGATCACGGCCAACGCCAAGCGCCTGGCGCGCGACACGCTGCGCCCGCACAACGAGGCCCGACCGTACTTCGTCCGCGAGATCATCGAGGCGCTGACCAACCAGGTCGCCGCCAACATCGGGCGCAACCTGCTCGTGGACGACGACATCGAGCAGATCCGGTTCGACCTCACCAGGTCCCCGGAGGTGCACCAGGCGCTGCGCGAGCTCTGGCCGATCCTCACGCCGGAGCAGCTGCTGGCCGACCTGTACGCCTCACCGGAACGCATCGAGGCGGCCACCCCGGATCTCGCCGCGGCCGAGCGGGAGCTGCTGCTGCGCGACCCGAAGGCGCCGTGGACCCCGGGCGACGTGCCGCTGCTCGACGAGGCCGCGGAGCTGCTCGGCTGGGACGACCGGGCCGAACGGGCCCGGGAGGCCGCGCAGTGGGACGCCGACCTGGAATACGCGCAGGGCGTCCTGCAGATCCTCAACTACGACGAGGACGAGATCGACGAGGAGGTGCTCCAGGCCACCGACGTGATCGACGCGTCGACGCTGGCCGACCGGCACGACGACGACGGTTACCTGTCCGTCTCCGAACGGGCCGCCGCCGACCGCACCTGGGCGTTCGGGCACATCGTGGTCGACGAGGCGCAGGAGCTGTCCCCGATGGTGTGGCGGCTGCTCATGCGCCGCAGCCCGAGCCGCTCGATGACCGTCGTCGGCGACGTCGCACAGACCAGCGACCCCAGCGGCACCACGACGTGGGGCGACGTCTTCGCCCCGTACGTCGCGGACCGGTGGCGGCTGACCGAGCTGACCGTCAACTACCGGACGCCGGCCGAGGTCATGGCCGTCGCCGCCGACGTGCTGGCCGCGATCAGCCCCGGCCTCACCCCGCCACGCTCGGCCCGGACGTCCGGCATCACCCCGTGGTGCGCCCGGGTCGACGCCTACGTCGACGCCGCGCCGGAGGCGGTGCACGCGGAAACCACGGCGGTCGGCGGCGGCCAAGTGGCCGTGATCGCGCCGACCGAGCTGGTGCACCCGCTCGGCGCCGCCATCAGGGACCGCACGACGGCGGAGGTGGTCGTCGGCGACGGCATCTCGCTCGGCGCGGGCATCGTGGTGCTCGACGCGCGCCAGGCCAAGGGCCTCGAGTTCGACTCGGTGCTCGTCGTCGACCCTGCCGGCATCGTCAACGAGTCCCGGCGCGGCCTCAGCGACCTCTACGTCGCCCTGACCCGCACCACCAAACGGCTCGGCGTGCTGCACCGCGGCGACCTGCCGGCCGAGCTGCGGCGGCTGAGCCCCCGCGACACCACGCAACCTACCGCTGCGACGGAGCACGACCGAGCCGACGAAGGAGCGCGATGAACACCGGGCCGGAATCCCCCACCGCGCCGCAGACGCAGGCCGCCCCGGCCAAGGGCGTCATCATGACCGTGTACGGGCTGCTGCTGGGCATGTTCGTGGCGGTCCTCGCGCCGACCGTGGTCACGGTGGCGCTGCCGGGCATCGTGACCGAGCTCGGCGGCTCGCAGTCGGCGTACACCTGGATCGTCACGGCGGAGCTGCTCGCCATGACCGTCTCGGTCCCGCTGTGGGGCAAGTTCGCCGACCTCTACGACAAGAAGTGGCTGCTGCAGGCCTCGCTGGCGCTGTTCGTGCTCGGGTCGCTCGTCGCGGGCTTCGCCGGCTCGATCGGCATGCTCATCGTGAGCCGGGTCGCGCAGGGCATCGGCGCCGGCGGCCTCACCGCGATGGTGCCCGTCGTGATGGCGGTGATCGTCCCGCCGCGGGAACGCGGCAAGTACATGGGCCTGTTCGGCGCCGTCTTCACCGTCGGCACCATCCTCGGCCCACCGCTGGGCGGCGCCCTGGCCGAGGTGCCCGGCATCGGATGGCGGCTGTGCTTCTTCTTCGGCGCGCCCTTCGCGGTGCTGTCCATGGTCGTGCTGCAACGGACCTTCCACCTGCCGGCGATGCGCCGCGAGGTGCACATCGACTACCTCGGCGCCGCGCTCATCGTCATCGCCGCCAGCGCCCTGCTCATCTGGTGCTCGCTGGCCGGCGACGCCTTCGCCTGGCGCTCGGCGTGGACCGCCGTGCTGGTCACCGGCGGCGTGGTGGCCCTGGCGCTGGCGGTCCTGGTCGAGACCCGCAGCCCCGAGCCCGTGCTGCCGCTGAGCCTGTTCCGCAACCGGACGGTCGCCCTCACCACCCTCGCCAGCCTGCTCGTCGGCATCATGATGTTCGGCGGCTCCGTCTTCGTCCCGCCGTACCTCCAGCTGGCCCAGGGGCTGTCGCCCGGCGAGACCGGCCTGCTGAGCCTGCCGATGGCGCTGGGCATCGTCGCCGCGTCCACCGTCGCCGGGCGCTTCATCACCGCCACCGGCCGGTGGAAGGCGGTCCTGGTGACCGGCGGCATCCTGGCATGCGTCGGCACGGGCATGCTCGCCCTGGTCGACGAGGGCTCGGGCCTCGTGTGGTTCACCGCGGCCATCACCCTGCTCGGCCTCGGCGTCGGCGCGCTGATGCAGAACCTGGTCCTGATCGCGCAGAGCTCCGTCGACATGCGGCAGCTCGGGGTGGCGACGTCGACGTTGTCGTTCTTCCGGAGCCTCGGCGGCTCGGTCGGGGTCACCGTCCTCGGCGCCGTGTTCGCCCGTCGCGTCCAGGCAGTCATCGGCTCCCCCGCGGCGGACAGCGCCGGCGGCGGCGACGCCGGCGGGACGATCCCGGACCTCGGCGACCTGCCGGAGCCGGTCCGGGCCGTCGTCGAGCAGGCGTACGCGATCGCGACCGGCGACATCTTCGCCGTCACCGTGCCGGTCGCCGTGCTGATCCTGGTGACGGTGGCGCTGCTCAAGAACCGCCCGCTGGTGTCACACTTCGGCGCACCGCCGGGGCCGCAGCGTCCGGGCGGACCCGGCGAGAGCCCCGCTGCGCCGGGCGCTGCCGTGCCCGGGCCGCAGCACCGACCGTCCGAGGGCTGACGCGGTACACACGGCAACGGCCGGCCCTTCACGGGCCGGCCGTTGCCGTCGGGTGCTGCTCACCATTCGAAGTGCGCGGAGTACTCGTCGTACTTCTGGGCGCGGGTGAGGTGGGCCAGGTCCGCCTCGACCATCATCGTCATCAGCTCCTCGAACTTCAGCCGCGGCTGCCAGCCGAGGTCCTCGCGGGCCCGGGTCGGGTCGGCGCACAGCGTCTCGACCTCCGCCGGGCGCACGAACTCCTCGTCGACCACCACGTACTGCGACCAGTCCAGGTCGACGGCGCCGAAGGCGATGCGGACCGCGTCGCGGACCGAGTGCATGATGCCGGTGCCGACCACGTAGTCGCGCGGCTCCTCCTGCTGCAGCATCAGGTGCATGGCGCTCACGTAGTCGCCGGCGAAGCCCCAGTCGCGGCGGGCGTCGAGATTGCCGAGCTTGAGCTCGTTCGCCAGACCCAGCTTGATCTTCGCGACGGTGTGCGAGATCTTCCGGGTGACGAACTCCAGCCCGCGGCGCGGCGACTCGTGGTTGAACAGGATGCCCGAGACGGCGTACATCCCGAAGGACTCCCGGTAGTTGCGGGTGATGAAGTGCCCGTAGGCCTTGGCGACGCCGTACGGACTCCTCGGATGGAACACGGTGGTCTCGGACTGGGGCGTCTCGACGACCTTGCCGAACATCTCCGACGAGGACGCCTGGTAGAAGCGGACCTGGCGGGACGCCGCGCTCGACGACGAGCCGACGCCCGAGACGACCCGCAGCGCCTCCAGCACGCGCAGCACGCCGAGACCGGTGACCTCACCGGTCAGCTCGGCCTGCTGCCAGGACAGCGGCACGTAGGAGATCGCGCCCAGGTTGTAGACCTCGTCGGGCTGGACCCGGTCGATGGCGGCGATCAGGCTGCTCTGGTCGAGCAGGTCCCCCTCCACGAACCGCAGGTCGTGCACCAGGCGGCTGACCCGCGACAGGCGCGGATTCGCCTGGCCTCGGACCAGGCCCCACACCTCGTACCCCAGTTCCAGCAGATGCTCGGCCAGGTAGGACCCATCCTGGCCGGTGATGCCGGTGATCAATGCTCGGCGCGACACGGCTCCTCCTGTGTGGTCAGCTCGACATGGTTCGGTCTGCGGATGCGGCGCCGACCGCCGGGCCGAGCAGGCCCAGTCGGCGCTGGACGATGTCGGCCGCGGCGGTGCTGCCGCCGGCGGCGCGCAGCTCGGCGGCCCAGTGCTCGGCTCGTTGCCGGTATGCGGGCTCCGTGGCCAGCCGGGTGATCTTGTTGACGATGTCGTCGACGTCCGGCCTGTCGACGTTGCGCACCACGAGCCCGGCGCCGCTGTCCGCGGCGCGGGCCGCGAAGTCGTTGCAGTCCATCCAGAATGGCATCACCAGCAGCGGTTTGCCGTACGCCAGACCCTCGTGGAACGCGTTGCCGCCGCCGTGGTTGAAGAACACCCGCACGTTCGGGTGCGCCAGCACGGCCAGCTGGGACGGCAGCCACGCCTCGACCCGCAGGTTCGCGGGCAGGTCGGCGGGCAGCATCCGCTGCCGGGTCTCGTCGAGTTTCCACAGCACGTGGTGCCGGGGTCCCAGCCGCCGGGCCACCTCGACCAGCGCGGCCACCTGACCCGCCGAGGGGCGCATGAACGTCCCGAAGCCGATGTAGACGATCGACGGGTGCGCGTCCAGCCACGCGTCCAGCGACGGGTCCGCGGTGACGTCGTCGGCGTCGCCGGGCAGCACCGCGCCGACCATGTGGAGGTTCGGCGTCTCGGCCGGGAACGGATACTCCAGGCCGAACACCGAACAGCCGAGCACGTCGGCCGCGGCACGGGCGTAGTGCGACGGGATGCCCGCCGCGTTCGGCAGTCCCTCGGCCTTGCGGCGCTGCAGCGCGGCCAGGGCCGGCCGCAGTCGCCGGGGACTGGCCATGACCGCCCGGACGCCGAGGCGGTAGCGCACGTTGTCGACCCGCTGCACGGCGGACATGCGCGCCGGCAGGCCCGACCCCGGGGTCGGGTAGCCCCACGGCAGCAGGTCGACGTAGAAGCTGCTGACCGGCACCGCGATCGTCAACACGTACGGGATGCCCCGCTGCATGGCGGCGTCGATGGCCCAGCCGGTGCACGAGTCGGCCACGATCAGGTCCGGTCGGACCTCGTCGATGGCGGCCAGCATCCGGCGGTACAGCTCCTCGGTGTACTCGTGGTCGACGTTGGTGTCCATGAACGCCGCGAAGTCACGTACCCGCCGGCCGGTGGTCATCGCCCGCAGCGTCGCCTGGTCCCAGTTGGCCGGCCACAGGTGCGGCCGGTACCGGCCGAGCGACACGAACCGCACGGGTCCGGCGCCGCCCGCTCCCCCGCCGATCCGGCGGATCTCGTCCGCCCGTTCGTCCGTGCAGGCGAACCAGAGGTCCGCGTCGCGGCGCACCAGCTCCTGCACGATCGCCAGCAGGGGATTGATCAGGCCCGCGCTGGGCAGGCTGGCGAACAGCAGCCGCCCCCGGTTGCCGATGTCGTCCACGTCAGGCTCCCTTCGCCAGGATCTCGTCGTCGTCGGCCACGGTGCGGGTGGCGAGCAGCAGCTCGGTGATGAACGCCGCGATCGCGGTGACCGTCGGCTGCTGCCAGAGCAGCGTCGTGGGCAGGTCGTGACCGAAGCGCTGCTGCAGCCGCCGGCGGACGACCACCGTCATGACCGAGTCCATGCCCTGCTCGACGAGGGGCCGCCGGCGGTCGAGCTCGCCGGCCGACAGGCGCATCTCGCCGGCGATGAGCCGGTCGGCCTCGTCGGCGACGATGCGGCGCAGCTCGTCCGGCGGCACGCTGTCCAGCTGCACGGAGCCGGGGCCGCCCGCGTCGGCCGCGCCGGCGTCGGCGGTGGCCTCCTCGACCGTCAGGGCCGCGAGCAGCGGCGGCCGTGGGGCGTCCTCGGCCGTCGGGCTCACGACCGCGTACACGCCGGGGGCCTGGCCGAGCGCGTGCCCGGCCGCCTCGAACAGCAGGCCCGCGTCCACCGCCGCGGTGCCGGGCAGGTCGCCGGCCGGCCAGCTGATGCTCCACGTCCCCCGGCAGCCGCTGGCCACCCGATGCGCGGTGAGCGAGTCGGCGTACGAGGCGACGGCCGCGCTCGGGTCGCCGGGCCCGGGCGACACCCGCGCCTCCAGCGGCACCGCGAAGAGCATCAGGTCCAGCGCCTGCGGCGGATACGTGGCGTGCAGCCAGTCGATGACCGCGAGCGAGTCCCGAGCGTCCCGACCGGGCGCGTACACCACGCCCCGTACCGGCGGCAGGTCCCACACCGCGGGGACGAGGCCGCCGTCGCGGGTCCACGCGGCCACGTCGGCTGCGCCGGTGAAGACCGCGACGCCGCGCGCTTCCAGTGCCCGGACGGTGGCGATCTCCGGGCGCAGGTCCCCGGCGGAGTCCCACTCCGACCGCGGCGGAAGCGCCTCGGCGTCGAGCAGGACCAGGCGGCCTGCGCCGAGCCCGGCCAGCCAGTGCGCGGCGGCGGCCCCGGCCGGTGTGAAGGCGCCGACGACGGCATACGTGCTGTCGGCGCGCACCGGGGGCGGTGCGCCGGCGTCGCCGAGGTCCACCCGGGTGAGCCGCGGCACCGCCGGCCCGTCCGCGTCGAGCGCCACCACGTCCTCGTCCGCGGCCCGGTCCAGCGCCGCCAGCAACGCCTCCGCGGCCGACCCGTCCCACGACGGTCCGAGGTCGACGGTGCCCACGCGCAACCCGGGATGCCCCGCCCGCAGCGCACGGACCAGGCCCCACAGGGTCGCCTGCCGCGTGTGCGCGGAGTGGCTGCTGTCGCGGACGCCGGAGGTGAGGCACCACAGCCGGGGGCGGCGCTCCTGCGGCAGCCGGCAGACGGCGTCGGCCACGGCGTCGAGCTGTTCCTGCGCGCGTCGGGTGGCGACGCTCACCGGGCGGACGTGGTCGACCGGGCTCACGAGGATTTCCGCCGACTCGTCGAGGTGGGCGGACAGGTCGCCGAGGCCCGCGGCGTCGTGCACCGCGTGACACGTGACGCCGGCCGAGGCGAGCCCGCCGGCCAGCCCCGCCAGCGCGGGGCCGACCAGGACGACCGTGCGGGCCGCCGGGCGTTCGGCGGCGGTGTCCGGCGCCCGCCAGACGGTCGTGTGCAGCGCCCTCCGCGCGTCCGTCGCCGGGGTGCTCCCGCCGAGCTCGGTGTAGCGCAGGCCGTCGACCCGCGCGATGCGCCGACCGGCCGCGTCGGCGACGACCGCGTGGGTGATGCCGAGGCGCTCGTCGGCGAGCACGACGGTGACCGTCACGGTGTCCGGTGCGTCGCCGCCGACCGCGATCAGGTCCGCGTCGACGGCCATGCGCAGCAGCGGGGGTCCGGGGAACACCGCCGGGGCGATGGACATGACCGCGTCGAAGGCGACCGCCCAGCTTTCGGCGCCGGTACGGCCGTGCGGGGCCTTCACCTCCGCCACGAGCACGGCAGTGCCGCGCCGCAGCCGCTCCACCGTCCACTCGAAGCCGGTGGCCGGCACGCCCACCGACGCCAGGCGCTCGCGGATCAGGCCCGGGTCGGCGAACTCGGCGGCGTCACCGGTGCCCGCGGGGATCGGGCCGCCGGTCACGTCGACGTCGGCGCGGATCTCGGCCTGGGCGTTGATCAGCCACGTGTCGCCGCCCGGTGACCTCGACGCCAGCCGCAGCGCGCCGCCGTCCCGGACCACCTGGATCTCCCGGTAGTCGTTGGTGATCAGCGGCTGGCGCATCACCAGCCTGTCGAGGTGCGCGGGCCGCCCGTCGGCGCCGGCCGCCATGAAGGTGCTCACCAGCACCGAGGCGGGGACGATCTCCACGCCGTTGAGCGCGTGGCTGCCCGGGTACGGCCGGTTGCCGTCGTCGAGCCCGGTGCGCCAGACCACGATCGGGCTGCCCGCGATCCGCTGCCTGGTGCCCAGCAGGGTGTAGCTGTCGACGTCGTGGCCGCGTTGCCGGGTCTGCGTCCCGTCGCTGGTCTCGCGCCACAGCCGCCGCCGCTGCCAGGCGGTGCCGGGCAGGTCGGTCAGGGAGCCGCCGGGCTGCAGGCTCGACCAGTCGACGTCGATGCCGGCGCAGTGCGCCGCCGCGACCGCCGCGAGGTAGGTCCGCAGCTCCGGTCGGTTGCGGCGCAACGAGATCCCGGCGAACGCCTCGTCCATGCCCTGCTCGGCCAGCGTCTCGCCGACCGAGTGCGCGATCAGCGGATGCGCGGACACCTCGAGGAAGGCGCCGAAGCCGTCCTCGGCGGCCGCGGCGACCGCGGCCGCGAGCCGGACCGGCTGGCGCAGGTTGGTCGCCCAGTAGCGGCCGTCGCCGGGCGGGACGGCACGCGGGTCGGGCAGCGCCGTCGAGTACATCGGGATGGCCGGCCGGGCGGGTCGCAGCCCGGCGCACAGCTGCGTCAGCTCCTCGAGGAGCGGGTCCATGTGCGGGCTGTGGAAGGCGATGCGCGCCGAGACCCGGCGGGCCTGGATCCCCTCGCCCGGCCAGGTGTCCAGCACGTCCTGCACCGCGGGCAGGTCACCGGCGAGCACCGTGGACACCGGCGACGCGGCGATCGCCGGCGACAGGTCGGTCCGCCCCGCGAGCCGCTGCGCGGCCTGGTCGAACGGCAGCGAGACCATCACCATGTCGCCCTTGCCCTCGGCCCGGGTGAGCAGCCGCGAGCGCCAGCACGACACCCGGGCGCCGTCCTCGAGGCTCAGCAGGCCGCAGGTCACGGCGGCGGCGACCTCGCCCATCGAGTGGCCGATGACCGCGCCGGGGACGACGCCGCGACTGCGCCACATGGCCGCCAGGCCCACCTGCATCGCGAAGATCATCGGCTGGATGCGGTCGACGGTCTCGAAGATGCCGCTGTGGATCAGCTCGCGGGCGGTGAACCCGCTCTCGGCGGCGAACACCGGGTCGAGGACGTCGATGACCTTCGCGAACTCGGGTTCGGTCGCCAGCAGTTCCCGGCCCATGCCGCTCCAGTGCGAGCCGTGGCCCGAGAACACCCAGACGAGTCCCCGGCCCTGACCCGACCGGACGACGTCGGTGACGACCTCCTTCGCGGGACGGTCCTCGGCCAGCAGGCGCAGGCCGGTGACCAGCTCCTCGCGGCCGCCGGCGACGATGCCGGCCCGGTGCGGCTGGTGCGACCGGTGCCGGGCCAGCGTGCCGCCGACCGCGGCGAGCGGGACCTCCGGCCGGCTGCTGACGTGATCGGCCAGCTCGGCCGCGGCCTGACGCAGCGCCGCGCCGCTCACGGCCGACAGCGGATAGAGCCGCACCTCGTCGTCGTCCTGGCGGTCCGGTTCGGCGGTGGTCTGCGGTGCCTGCTCCATGACGATGTGCGCGACCGTGCCGCCGTAGCCGAAGCCGGAGACACCGGCCCGGCGTGGATGCGGCCGGCGCGGCCACTGCTGGGCCGACGCCGCCAGCCGCAGCCCCGAGTCCGCCCACGGGATCTCCGGGTTGAGCTCGGTGTGCAGCAGGCTGGCCGGTACGACCGCGTGCTGCAGGGCCAGCGTGGCCTTGATGACGCTGGCCACGCCCGCGGCGCCTTCCAGGTGACCGATGTTGGACTTCACCGAGCCGACCAGGCAGGGCTCGTCGGCGGCCCGCCCGGCGCCGTAGACGGCGCTGATCGCGCCGGCCTCCATCGGGTCGCCGAGGCGCGTGCCGGTGCCGTGCGCCTCGACGTAGTCGACGGTGGCCGGGTCGATGCCGGCCTGTGCGCAGGCGCGGACCATGACGTGCTCCTGCGCCGCCCCGCACGGGGCCATGATGCCGTTGGTGTGGCCGTCCTGGTTCACGGCGCTGCCCCGGATCACCGCGAGCACCCGGTCGCCGTCGTGTTCGGCGTCGCGGAGCAGCTTGAGCACGACGACGCCGCACCCCTCGCCGCGGCCGTATCCGTCCGCGCCGGCGTCGAACGGCTTCGAGCGGCCGTCGGGCGCGAGGGCGCCGGCAGCGCCCAGGGTCAGCGACTGTCCCGGCGAGGCGATCAGGTTGACGCCGGCCGCGATCGCCACGGTGCTCTCCGCGAGGCGCAGGCTCTGGCAGGCGAGATGCACGGCCACGAGCGAGGCGGAGCAGGCCGTGTCCACCGCGATGCTGGGGCCCCGCAGGTCCAGCACGTGCGAGATCCGGTTGGCGGTGCCGCAGCTGGCCGCGCCGATGCCGGTCCACGCCTCGATGCCGGGCAGGTCCTCGAGCAGCCGGCTGCCGTAGTCGCCGCTGCACAGGCCGACGAACACGCCGGCGTCGGTCCCGGCCAGGGTCCGCGGCACGATGCCGGCGTGCTCCAGCGCCTCCCAGGTGACCTCGAGCAGGATGCGCTGCTGGGGGTCCATGAGCTCGGCCTCGCGCGGCGTGATGCCGAAGAACTCGGTGTCGAACTCCTCGATGCCGGTGATGAAGTTGCCGCGCGCGATGGCCCGCCGCATGGCGGAGGTGAACTCCGCGCCGTGAGCGGCATACGGCGCCCACCGCTCCCAGGGGACGTCGCCGACGGTGCTGCGTTGCTCGCCGAGCAGGTCCCAGAACTGTTCCGGCCCGTGCACGTCGCCGGGCAGGCGGCAGCCGAGGCCGACAACGGCGACCGGTTCGGCCGTCGGAAGGTCGGTTGCGTTGGTCATCAGGCACTCTCCGGCGTACCGAGGATTTTGATCACGGCGCAGGCCAGGTTGATCCCCGGCCCGGTGCCGAGCAGCAGCATGTGCTGGCCCGGCCGCAGCTGCCCCGTGTCCACGAAGTGTTTGAGCGACAGAACGTGGTCGCTGGCCCCGCAGTGGCCGATGGTGCGGCCGTAGTCCCATGACGACCTGGCCATCGGCAGGCCGAGCGGCGCCATGCACCGCTGTTCCACGACCTCGCGGGAGTAGTTCATGAACGCCACCCGGTCCAGGTCGGACAGCGCGAGGCCGCACTCGGCGACCGTGTCCGCCACCGTGCTGATCATGAGCTCCTGCGCCCTGGCGAGCGCGGCCATCCCTGCGCTGCGGGCCATCACCTGCTGCTGGAAGCGGCCGGCGAAGCTCAGCGACCGGCCGACGGTGGCGGTCGGCGGGAACAGTGGCTCGCCGCCGCGGTGGAGCTCCTCCGCCTCGGGCACGGTCACCGACGACACCGCGAGCAGCTGGGCGTAGCCGGGGTCCTTGGTGAGCACGACAGCGGAGCCGGCATCGCCGGCCACGGTGCCCGGGTTCATCCGCCAGCGGTCCATCATCGGTGTGCCGTAGTTGTCCGCGGCGACCAGCAGGGCGTGGCGGCGGTCCTCATCGGCGCGCAGGTGGCTGACCGCGAGCATCATGGCGCTGAACATGCCGTTACACCCCTGGCGGATCTCCACCGCGGGGACCTCGCCCCCGGTCAGGTGCCGTTGCAGGTATGCGTGCGGCAGCCACCCGTCCGGCCCTTGGTGCCAGGTGCTGGCATAGATCATCAGACTCAGCTCGTTCGCCGGGCGGCCGAACTGCTTGACCGCCTGCTGGGCGGCCCGCAGGGCCATCTCCGGCGCCGGCAGGTCACCGGCGACCGCGGCGCCCCCGAGCTGGTGGATCTCCACGTCCTCCGCCGGGTAGAGACCGTCGTCGACCGCCTCCTGCACGGTCACCGTCGGCGGCAGGAAAGCGCCTATCCCGCCGATATAAACGTCTGGCGTGCGCACGAATACGCCTCCTCGGGCAAATGCAATTCGACGGGAAGATGCCGCTGTGAGGAAACGTACGAGCAACTCCGATCGGCGCAACACCCCTAAGCCCGCGAACCACACGCCTTCTAGGGGTGGCGACCGCCGCGCGGAGTGGATAGGAATGTACGGAAACAAAAGCCGAGCGGAAAGCGTGCCTTATGACCGAGGAAGAGCGTCTCTGGATTCGTCGGTTCCATCAGTCTCCCGAAGCGCGGATCCGGCTTTTCTGCCTGCCGCACGCCGGCGGCTCGGCCAGCTACTACTTCCCGATGTCGCGGGAGCTGACGCCGACCGTGGAGGTGCTGGCGGTGCAGTACCCCGGCCGGCAGGACCGCCGGTTCGAGGCCGGCGTCGACGATCTGCACAAGCTGGCCGACCTCGTCTTCGAGGCGATCCGCGGCCTGACCGACCGGCCCGTCGCGTTCTTCGGGCACAGCATGGGAGCGGCGCTGGCGTTCGAGGTCACCCTGCGGCTGGAGGCGAAGCTCGGCATCAGCCCGCGGCACATCATCGTCTCCGGACGGCGGGCGCCGTCGACGTTCCGCCTCGAACAGGTGCACCTGCGCGACGACAACGGCATCGTGGCGGAGCTGCGCGACCTGAGCGGCACCACCGACGACATGCTCGGCGACGCCGAGATCCTGCACATGATCCTGCCCGCCATCCGCACCGACTACCGGGCGATCGAGACGTACCGGGGCCGGCCCGACGACGTGGTCCGGGCACCGATCACCGTGCTCACCGGCGACACCGACCCGCGGGTGTCGCTCGCCGAGGCCCACCAGTGGCGCTCGCACACCACCGGCCCCTCGGAGGTGCTGGTCTTCTCCGGCGGGCACTTCTACCTCAACGACTGCCGCAACGACGTCAACGGCATCGTGGCCCGCATCCTCGCCGAGGCGTGAGCCGGTCAGTACGCCAATGACGCATCGACCGCCTCCAGGATGCGGTCGGCGTCCGGAAGATACCGCTCCTCCGCGCGCGCCGGCGGGTACGGGATGTTGTATCCGCCGACACGCAGCACCGGCGCCTCCATCTCCAGGTAGCAGTGCTCGGTGAGCAACGCCGAGAGCTCCGCGCCCAGGCCGAGCGTCGTCGGTGCCTCGTGCACGACGACCGCCCTGCGGGTCCGGCGGACCGACGACAGCACCGCCGGCAGGTCGAGCGGCGCCAGCGACCGCAGGTCGACCACCTCGACCGACCTGCCCTCCTCGTGGGCGATCTGCGCCGCGACGAGCGCGGGACGGACCATGGAGCCGTACGTGAGGACCGTGAGGTCGCGGCCGGCGCGGACCGTCCGGGCCGCGTGCAGCGCGGGAGCGGCGGCCAGCGGGGCGTCCTCGTCGACCTCGGCCTTGTCCCAGTACCGGCACTTCGGCTCGTAGAAGATCACCGGGTCGTCGCCGGTCACCGCCTGCTGGATCATCGTGTACCCGTCGGCCGGCGTGGCGCAGGTGACGACGCGCAGCCCGGCGGTGTGCACGAAGTACGCCTCGTTGGACTCGCTGTGGTGCTCCACCGCGCCGATCCCGCCGCTGCCCGGGATGCGGATCACCACCGGAAGCGCCAACCGGCCCGCGGACCGGGCCCGCATCTTGGCGAGCTGGCTGACGATCTGGTCGAACGCCGGGTAGACGAACCCGTCGAACTGGATCTCGCAGACCGGCCGGTATCCGCGCAGCGCCAGGCCGATGGCGGTGCCGACGATGCCCGACTCGGCAAGCGGCGTGTCCATCACCCGGTCCGCCCCGAACTCCTGCTG
Source organism: Dactylosporangium sp. NPDC050588 (assembly GCF_040654975.1). Classification (NCBI taxonomy): domain Bacteria; kingdom Bacillati; phylum Actinomycetota; class Actinomycetes; order Micromonosporales; family Micromonosporaceae; genus Dactylosporangium; species Dactylosporangium sp. NPDC050588. Next base: position 32,328 of record NZ_JBFAJA010000113.1, read on the forward strand.
CAGGCCACTGGTCACCCGGAAGACGCCGCCGAGCCGACCGATGTCCTCCCCCATCACGACCACCCGCGGATCCCTGGTCATCGCCGCCCGCAGGCCCCGGTTCAACGCCTGCCCCAGCGTGATCATCGGTCGGCCCCGTCGGTGAAGCCCGCCTGGTAGGCGCTCATCGCCTCACGCTCCTGACGCAGCAGCGGCGGCTCCTGCGCGAAGGTGTGCCGGAACGTCTCCTCCAGCGTCGGGTCCGGCAGCGACAGGCACGCCGCCCGCGTCTCCTCGGCCAGCTTCCGCGCCTCGCGGTCCAGCTGCTCGAAGTGCTCCTCGTCGGCCCAGCCCTCGGCCCGCAGCAGGGTGGTCAGCCGGGCGACCGGGTCCCGCTCCCGCCACAGGTCGACCTCGGCCTCCGACCGGTAGATCCGCGGGTCGTCCGACGTGCTGTGCCCCGCGATGCGGTAGGTGAACGCCTCGATCAGGACGGGCGGGCCTCCCGCCCGCACCCGGTCGGCGGCCTGCGCGGTGACCGCGTGCACGGCCAGCACGTCGTTGCCGTCCACGAAGTACGTGTCCAGCCCGAAACCGGCGGCCCGCACGTGCACGGGGGTGCCCATCTGCTGCGCCGTACCGGTGGAGATGGCCCACTGGTTGTTCTGGCAGAAGAACACGATCGGCGCCCTGGCGACCACCGCCCAGTTCAGCGCCTCGTTGACGTCGCCCTGGCTGCTGGCGCCGTCGCCGAAGTAGGCGAGCACGACCTCCTGCGCGCCGTCGAGCCGGACCCCGACGGCGTAGCCCGTGGCGTGCAGCGCCTGCGCGCCGAGGACGAGGCTGTAGATGTGGAAGCGGTACCGGGCCGGGTCCCATCCGCTGTGGGCGACGCCCCGCCACTGCGCCAGGATCTCCGCGGGGCTGATGCCGCGGCACAGCGCCGCCGCATGCTCGCGGTAGCTGGGGAACACGTGGTCGTGCGCGGCGACCGCACGGATCGAGCCGACCTGCGCCGCCTCCTGGCCCAGCGCCATCAGCCACAGCCCGAGCTCGCCCTGCCGCTGCAGTGCGAGCGCCTCCTGGTCGAACCGACGGGCGAGGAACATGTCCCGATGCAGGTCCCGGCAGAGCGCCGGGGTGACGTCGAGGGGGAACCGAGGATCCGCCCGCAGTGTCCCGTCGGGCGCCAGCAGCTGGATCACATGCGCCTCACGTTTCTGGGTGAACGCCCATGGTCGCGGTACGCCGGTCGTCCCGGGGATGAACGACCGGCGTACCCGTGCCGCGGGTCGGGGCTCATGGCCTCGACCTCACGGCGGTGACGGCCCGCCGGCGATGACCGGCGACACGTCACCGGCGGCGGTCCGGGCTGTGACCGGAGCCGGCCGTCTCCACAGCGGGCCAGGGGTCGCCGAATGCGGCGACGGTGGAATGCGTGCAGGGAATGGATAGCCACAATGGCTTGCCGGAATGACGATACTGCGCGACCCGCCGCACAGAACCCCTAAAGAAGCCCTTATTCGGCCGCCGGCAAGCCTCGGCAAAATCATCGGCGCCAATTCCTCACAGCACCCCTAAGCGTCAAAATCATTTAGGGGTTCCGGTGGCCGCTGTTGCCCGATGAATATGGGCGACATGACCAGACGGGCGCTGATCACTGGCATTCGTGGCCAGGACGGCTCTTACCTCGCCGAACACCTGCTCGCCGAGGGCTACGACGTGTGGGGTCTGGTGCGCGGGGAGGAGGCGGCGCCCCGGATTCCGGTCGCCCCGCATTTGGAAGGGGCGGTGCGGCTGATCAGCGGCGACCTGCTCGACCAACGCAGTCTCATCGCCGCGATCGAGCAGTGCGAGCCCGACGAGGTCTACAACCTGGCAGCGATTTCCTACGTGCCGCAGTCCTGGCGACAACCCGAGGCCACGGCCGAGGTGACCGGGGTCGGCGTGGTGCGGATCCTTGAGGCGATCCGCACGGTCTCCGGCGTCCGGGAGTCGCAGCCGGGCCGGGGCGGGCAGATCCGCTTCTACCAGGCGTCCTCGTCGGCGATGTACGGCAACGCGCGGGAGACGCCGCAGAACGAGCTGACGCCCTTGCACCCGCACAGTCCGTACGGCGTCGCCAAGGCGTACGGCCACTACATGACGAAGAGCTACCGCGAGTCGTACGGCATGCACGCGATGTCCGGCATCATGTTCAACCACGAGTCGCCGCGGCGAGGCCGGCAGTTCGTGACCCGCAAGGTCTCCGTGGGCGTGGCCCGGATCAAGCTCGGCCAGGCGACCGAGCTGCGGATCGGCAACCTGGACGCGCAGGTGGACTGGGGTTTCGCCGGCGACTTCGCCCGTGCGATGCACCTCATGGTCAGCCAGCACACCGCCGACGACTACGTCATCGGCACGGGCCGCCTGAACAGCGTCCGGCAGCTGGTGGAGCTCGCATTCTCCTACGTGGGCCTGCAATGGCGCCGCCACGTGCGCGTCGACCCGCAGCTGGTGCGCCCGGCCGACGTGGTGGTGCTGCGCGCCGACTACGGGAAGGCGGCGATGCGGTTGGGCTGGCATCCGTCGACGCCCTTCGAGGACGTGGTGGCGCAGATGCTGGAGAGCGACATGCGGCTGTTGTCGATCGCATGAACGCCAGGTCTGAGAAATCCATACCGGTCGGAAGGGTCAACCAGATGCACTGTCAGATCTGCTCCAGCAACGAGCTCATACACGTCACGTCCCTCGGGCATCACGCCCTGCCGGACGTCTTCGTGGCGCCGCAGGAGGCGGCCGAGCCGTTCACCGTCTACCCCCTGGACCTCTACGTCTGCGGCCGATGCTGGCTGGCCCAGATCGGCCACGCCGTCGACCCGGCCCTGCTCTTCCGGGACTTCGTCTACACGACGGAGTCGAACCCGGCCTCGCGGCCGCACTTCCAGCGGCTGGTCGACTCCCTCGTCGAGCGTTTCCAGCTCGGCACGGAGGACCTCGCGGTCGATCTCGCCAGCAACGACGGGACGCTGCTGGAGCAGTACGCCGGGCGGGTGCGGGTGCTCGGCGTGGACCCGTCGTCGACCACCGGCCTGGCGATCGCCAAGGGACTGCCCACCATCGTCGACTTCTTCACCGAGGCCACCGCCGAGAAGATCCTGGCCACCTACCAGCCGGCCAAGGTGATCACCACCATGAACGCGTTCGCGCACATCAAGGAGCTCGATGCGTTCATGAGTGGTGTCGTGACGCTGCTGGCCGAGGACGGCGTCTTCGTGACCGAGTCCCATCATCTGCAGAACGTCATCACCAAGATGCACTACGACCTCATTCACCACGAGCATCTGCGGTTCTACTCGTTGCAGCCGCTGACGGTGCTGTTCGCCCGCTACGGACTGGAGGTCTTCGACGTCGAGGAGACCGCGACCCAGGGTGGATCCATCCTCGTCTACGCGGGCCGTACCGGGGTCCGGCCGGTCTCCGCGAACGTCCCGCGGCTGCTCGAACAGGAAACGGCCGCCGGCCTGTACTCGATCGACACCTACCAGGCGTGGACGGCCCGGCTGATGCAGTCGAAGCAGCGGCTCATGTCCCTGCTGTACGGCCTCAAAGCGCAAGGAGCGACGATCGCCGGGATCGGCGCGTCCGCCAAGGGAAACACCATCCTCAACTACTGCGGCATCCGGCCGGACGTGCTCGACTACATCACCGACGGCTCCGAGCTGAAGCAGGGCAAGCTCGCCCCCGGCTCGCTGATCCCCGTGACCGCCGATCAGGAACTGCTCGACCGGCAACCGGACTATGCGCTCGTGCTGACCTCCAACCTGAAGGACATCATCATTCGAAAACTGACGGAAAAGGGATACCAGGGCAAGTTCATCGTTGCCGGCGAAGTGCCTTCTGTCGAATAACGACGACAGGCCTGAAGGGATTATCATGAAGAGGGCTCTGATCACCGGGGTCGCCGGGCAGGACGGCAGTTACCTGTCGGAGCTGCTGCTCTCCCAGGGCTACGAGGTCTGGGGCATCGTTCGCCGCAGCTCCGTGCCGGAGCACCAGAGCTCCAGGATCGGCTCGCTCGGTGAGCAGCTGCATCTGGAGTATGGGGACCTGCTGGACAGCTCGTCGCTGGAGCGCTGCATGCGGCTGGCAGCACCGGACGAGATCTACAACCTCGCCTCCCAGAGTCACGTCCGGATCAGCTTCGACATCCCGCAGTTCACGGTCCAGGCCAACGCCATGGGCCTGCTGAACCTGCTCGAGGTGTACCGGAAGGTCGCTCCGGAGGCGCGTTTCTACCAGGCAAGCTCATCGGAAATGTTCGGCAACTCGGTGGACCCGGACGGTTTCCAGCGCGAGACGACGCCCATGAATCCCGTCAGCCCGTACGGATGCTCCAAGCTGTTCGGCTACAGCATGGTTCGCAACTACCGCAACAGCTTCAAGCTGTTCGCGGTGAACGGGATCCTGTTCAACCACGAGAGCCCGCGGCGGGGGTCCAACTTCGTCACCAACAAGGTGGTGAAGACGGCCGTCCAGATCAAGCACAAGCTCGCCAAGCGCCTGGTGCTGGGCAATCTCGACTCGTTTCGGGACTGGGGCCACTCGAAGGACTACGTGCGCGGCATGCACATGATCATCAACCACGACCAGCCGGGCGACTACGTCATCGCCACGGGCCACACGCACTCCATCCGCGAGCTCTGCGAGTACGTCTTCACCAGGCTCGGCATGGACTACCGCGAGTACGTCGTGCAGGACGCCAAGTTCATGCGACCCGAGGAGCTCACCTACCTGCGCGGCGACTCCTCCGTCTTCCGCAAGACGTTCGGCTGGGAGCCGGAGTACACCTTCGAGGCCCTGCTGGACGAGATGATCGAGCATTGGGAGGCGGTCGTCGAGGGGCGCGACGAGGCGCGGCTGGCCGGCCTGCGGTCGGCGCTGCCGATGTAGCGGTCGAGGAGCGGCCGGCGCGGTTCACCTGACGGAGTGGGAGAAGCCTGATGAACGTTCTACCTGACGGGTCACCCGATCGGGTTCCCCGCGTCCTGCTGGCGTCGCTACCCAGTACCGGACTGATCAAGCCGCTGCTGGAGATCGCGCGGGCGCTCAACGAGCGCGGCGCCGCCGAGCTGTGGTTCGCCTCCACCGAGGAAGGCCGCGGCGACATCGAGCGGATACCGGGGCAGCACCCGGTCCGCTTCGTGTCGCTGGGCCAGTACAAGCCCGAGCTGGACCCGAGCCGATGGGACGACGCGACGCTGGCGTCGATGAGCTCCCGGAGGCTGCTGCGCAACCTCGCGGCCTTCCTCGACAAGAACATCGACCACGAGTACACCGCGCAGCAGTACGACCGGGCCCTGCACGAGTTCGCCCGGGTCCAGCCGGACGTCGCCGTCATCGACCTGTGCACCCCGTGGGCGATCGACGCCGCCGCCACCCTCGGCGTGCCGTATGTGCTGAGCGTGCCGGTGCCGATCAGCGGCGTGTACCTGGACCGGCTGCCGTGGAGCTTCCCCACCCCGTTCTCCGGACTCCCGCTGCGGATGACCCGCCGCCAGCGGCTCACGAACGTGCTCTTCCGGCTGGGGGCGATGGCGGTGTACGCCCGGCCGCGCAACCTTCTGCCGATGATCGCGGCGACCCGTCGGCGGCGCAGCGCCGGCATCGCCAACCCCACGGCGGTGCCCTCCCGGTATGCGGATGCTGCCGCCGCCGTCCTGACGTTCTCCGTGTTCGGGCTCGAGTACCCGTTCGCGGCAGCCCCGGCCCATCTGCACATGGTGGGCACCCTGGTCCAGGAGGCCGACACGAACGGGTCCGGGGACGCCGGGATCGACGCCTGGCTCGAATCGTTCACCTCCGTCGTCTACGTCGGTTTCGGCACGGTCATGCGCCCGACGCGCGAGTTGGTGGCCGCCGTCGTGGCGACCTGCGCCCGCCTCGGCCCGGACGTCGGGGTGCTGTGGAAGGTGTCCCGAACGGCCGGCGTGGCCCTTCCCGACCCACTTCCCGACAACCTCAAGGTCGTGAGCTGGGTGCCGTCGCAGCTGGGCCTGCTGGCGCACCCCCGGGTCCGGGTGTTCTTCGGCCACGGCGGGGGCAACGCCGTCAACGAGGGCCTGGTGTTCGGCAAGCCGCAGCTGATCCTGCCGTTCTGGATGGACTGCCACGACCTGGCGGCGCGCATCGTCGAGGCCGGCGTCGGCCTGGCGGTCTCCGACATCGACGTGGACCAGATCGTCGCCAAGCTGCGCCGGCTGCTCGACGAGGACGGCTTCAGGCAGCGGGCGGTGCAGCTGGGCCGCTCGCTGCAGGACGCCGGCGGGGTGGCCCGAGCCGCGGACGTGGTGCTGGCCTGCGCGCCGAGCCCTCGAGCGGTAGCGCCGCTGCAACAGTGAGGGTGGTCGCCGACCTGCTTCAGCCACCGATGCGCGCCGTCGCTCAGGTGCTGAACAAGTCGTCCGACAGGTCGGCTGCCCCGCGCAGGTCGGGATCCTCGAACCATCTGCCGCTCAGTCCGAGCGCCACATCCCACTGCACCAACGCGCCGGCGCGCATCGCGGCGGCCAGCCCGGCGACGACGTGTTCGTGGGGCATGTGCCGATGCAGTAGCAGGATCTCGATCAGTGCGCCGGTGCCGGCGGCGTCGCCGTGGGCTCTGCGGACGGCTTCCCACCAGGCGTCGTGGACCGGGGTGAACTTGCCTGCGGCGCTGCGCCCTGCAGGCCTGGCTGGCAGTACCATGCCTCGGCACCGAAATGCGATCGGAACGCTGTCCATCGGGCGGTCTCGACGCGTTGCTGGGCGAACCCGAGGACGATCTTGCCTGTGGGAACGCCTCCGAGCGTGGTGAACGCGTGGACGTGGCCCTCCAGGAACGCATCCTGGCCACCGGAGATGAAGATCCGATGGACGGCCTTGCCCAAGAACGAGAGCCGGAACGCGAACAGCATGCAGGTCACCTGTTCGCCGCGCAGGTTGACCGCGACCTCCCCGAAATCGACCTCCGCCCCGACGCCCGGCCGGTGCGTCTGCGGCACAGCACCTCGACCGGGCCCAGCCCGGCCTCGGCGCGGATCTTCGGTTTGCGGTCCGCGACGTAGGCGCGGACCACCGCGGAGGACACGTCGAGCATGCAATGGTCGTCGACCAGCCGGTCGTAGATCCGTTTCACGGTATGCCGCTGCTTGCGCGGCGCGTTCAGATCCCCGCGCAGGATGCCGTCGATGACCGGTTTGAACTCATCGAGCTTCGACGGCCGCGGCGGGAGCGGCTTGCGCGGCTCGGGCCACGCCGACAGCAGCGCCGAACGCACCGTGCGCCGGCTGACCCAATGCTGGCGAGCCAACGCCCGCACGGACATGCCAGCCCGCGAGTCCCGTCGGATCGCCGCGAACGGGTCAACCTTCGACATCGCCGCCATCGGCAGGCTCCCGTCCAGACCAGCCGATGCTCCCACCAGCAACGGTGGGCCCGAAACTCACGAACATCGAACCACCCGAACGAGGTGATCCCCAAACTGGCCGACAAACCGCAGGTCACCCGCAGCGGAACGGCGTCCGCACACGACCGCCCCGGAGCTGCGTTGAGTGGCGGGTACCAGGTCTCAGACGGCTACCGGATCTGCCGAGATGAGTGCGCCTCTGTCCGGTGCGGGCGACAGCGCTCAGCCGCTTCCTCCCAAGGCCGCCGGCTCATGGCATCATCCTCAGGCGG
>NZ_JBFAJA010000114.1:0-39639 GCF_040654975.1 Dactylosporangium sp. NPDC050588
GGCACGTGCCGCAGCGCCGGGTTCTTGCCGGCGGTGAGGGACCGCTGGGCGCTCGGTACGCCGGCGGAGTCCCACATGAGGGCCTGCCCGGCGGATGCGGTGACCTTCCCGGTGCTGTCGCGGGTCTCGTAGCCGCCGCCCGGCTTGTTCCGCAGCGACCAGCCGGTGCTGGTGAGACCGAACTTGAGCTTGGCGAGGGCGGGGTTCGCCGCGGCTTGGCGGGTCTTGACGATGAGGGAGTAGCCGAAGCCCTCCACTGTGGACTGGACCTGGAGGTCGATGTCGGGCAGGACCGACTCGTAGACGGCGGTGTCGCCCTCGATGCGGGGCGCGGGCAGTTTCGACGGCCAGGTCAGCTTGAGCGCGCCGCCGGTGCCGTTGAGGGTGACGAGGGGTTCGGTGCCGCCGGCGGAGAACCGCACATCGGCCACCGACGCGGCGGGCGCGATCGTCGCGCCGTCACGGCGCAGGTTCAGGTCGATCTGCCGCCAGGCGCCGTCCTTCTTCGTCCAGTGCGGCACCGAATAGCTCTCCCGCACCAGCGTCCCGCGCGGCGTGGCCACGACCCGCGCCAGCTCGGACTTCGAGCCCTGCACCTCGACATCGCGGCCGCTGTCCACGGCCTGCCGGATGGCGGCGGTCTCGGCCGCCCGCTGGTTCGTGGACTGCTGCCCTGACGGTGTGGGTGCGGGTTCCGCGCCGGCCGGCGCGCCGGCCGCGAGCGCGACCACGGTGCCGGCCGCGGCGACCATGAGTGAAGTGGTGACGGTGAAGGAGCGGTATCTGCGCACGGAACGACAGAACTTGATCACTATGAGCCCCCGCGAAAGTGAAAGTGAGCGAAACGTAGGGGCCGCGCACCCGCCATGTCAATCGATGCCGGCGATGTCGGCACACCGCCGCGCCCGCACCGCGGATCGGCGTCAGTCCGGGGGAGGGCGCTCGCCGGAGCCGCGGGGGATGAGCCGCACGTCGACCGTGACCGTCTGCACCGGGCGCCCGTGGTCGGCGGCGCGCAGGCGGAGCAGGTCGATCGCGGTCCGCCCGATCGTGTCGCTGTCCTGGGCGACGACGGTGACGCCGGGGCGCAGCAGGTCGGCGAGCGGGAAGTCGTCGAAGCCGACGATGGCCAGCGTGCCGGCGTCCGGTCCCAGGTGGCGCAGCACCTCCAGGGTGGTCGAGTCGCGGCCGGTGAAGATGCGCTCCGCGTCGCCGATGTAGGCGATGCGGCGGTGCCCGTGCGAGGTCAGGTGCCCGAAGGCGGTGCCGATGCCGGCGGCGTTGTCGTAGATGACGGTGTCGGCGGTGACGCCGCATGACGCGCCCCTGACCCCGCCGGCACCGTCCGGCGGGGTCAGCCGGGGTTCAGGTGGCTGAGAAGGGATCGCGCGGCGGCGGCGGTCTTCGACTTGCCGGTGGTCGCGAGCAGCCATGGCCGCAGGGCGGGATCGGTGACCGGCGCGCCGGCGCGCAGGTGTTCGTCGCGGAGGAGCTCCACCAGGGTGTGCAGGCCGCGGCCGGTCCGGTCGAGGGACGGCAGCAGTGCGGTCAGCACCGCCCGGACCTGCGCGCCGTGCCCGGCCAGGGACAGGTCGCCCAACGCGTCGGCCCACCGGTGCAGCGGCACCGCGGGAGCCAGCGTCGCCATCGCGTCGGCCAGCACCGCCGGGTCCATCCGGTGGGGCAGCAGCGCCGCGGCGGTGTCGACGGCGGCGGTGCGGTCGCTGAGGCCGGCGCCGCCAAGCCCGGCCGCGACGACGTACGGGCTCAGTGGCGGCAGCTCGGCGACCGTGCGGTCGAGCAGGTGCAGGGCGTGGGCCGAGACGCCGCCGTCGACGGTGCCGTCGAGGGACGCGAGCTGGAACCGGAGCGCCATGGCCAGGAGCGGTTCGATGTTGCCGGGCCACATCGACGCCAGCCACGGGTGCCACGGCCCGCCGGGCAACCGGTCGAACGGTCCCGCGTAGGCGAGCGCCACGGTCGGCAGCGCCGGATCGGGGGGTTCCGGCGCGGCGGGCGGTCCGAGCGCGCCGACCCGGATGGGCCGGTAGGAGGACCATTCGGGATCGAACGACACCTGCCACGCGGGTGCCCGTCCCGCACCGGGCGCGTCGAAGCCGGGTCCGCGGCCGATCAGCGGCGCGTCGTCGCCGCGCGGCGCGCGCGCCCGGGCCGCGGCGATCCACAGTGGACGGTCCGAGCGGCTGAGCGGCTCCGGCGGCGGCCCGCCGAGGGCGTACCGGAGGGCGGTGCCGGCGGCGCCGGGCACCGCGGCCGCCGCGTCGCGGACCGCCGCGGACGCGCCGGCCGGGTCGGGCCCGAGCCGCAGGAGCGCGGCGACCAGGTCGAGCGGATCCGGCTCGGCGCCCATGGAGAGCGGGTCCGCGGTGGCGCCGGTGGTGAGCCGCCGGATGAGCACGTCCGGCGCGATCCAGCCGCCGGCATGGGTCGGCTCCGCGCACGGGGCGAACCGGCGCCCGGCGCGCAGGGCCGACTCCACGGCGGCCACCCGCCCGGCGAGCAACTGCACCTGCGGCGGTAGCGGCGGCAGCTGGCGTACCGGCTTCGCGTGGGCGGCGGCGAGCACCAGTCCGGCGACGACGTCCAGGAGCAGGTCCCACTCGTATGCGGGGCCGTCGCGCAGCAGGCAGGCCGCCCGGCGGGCCAGGCCGGCGTACTCGCCGGGGTCCGGGCCGAGCCGGGCGGCCGCGCAGAGGGCGCGTTCGAGCAGCTCGGCGTCGGTCGGGTCGGCCAGCAGGATGGCGAACGCCTCGGCCAGCTCCGTCGGGTCCGTGATCGGCGCCACCGCCTCCAGCGCCGGCGCGGCGACCTCGGGCGGGGCGACCGGTGCCGTGACCGTGGGTGGCGCATCCGCGCCGAGCCAGCCACGGGCCTCGGCCGCGACCGCGGGCGCCAGCGCCGGCAACGCGGACAGGACGGGCCCCGGCTCGCCGCGCAGCCGCAACTGCTGGACGGCGGCCGCCTGGACGTCGGGGTGCGGATGGCCGAGCGCGGCGACGATGACGGACGACTGCCCGTCGCCGGCCCGCGCTGCGAGGGCGAGTGCCTTCGTCGCGGTGGATTTCGCGGGCGCGAGGACCGCGGCGCCGAGCCCGTCGGCGAGCGCGGCGCCGTCGTGGTCGAGCCGGCCCGCCTTCTGCACGGCGGTGAGGGCGTCGACGGCGAGCGCGGCGGTCGGCCCGACGGGGCTGCGCAGGAGCGTCACGTAGCCGGCCTGGCGGGCGGCGAGTTCGTCGGCGGACGGCGCCAGCGCGGCATGCAGGCGCGAGTACCAGCCGGCGCGGTACTGCGGGAACCCGAGCCCGAGCGCGGCGACGGTCGCGTCCAGCACCCGCGCGCGGTCGATGGTGGCGTCCGACAGCAGGTCGAGGACCGTGCCGTGCCACGTCTGCACGGACCGGCCACTGTACTTGTCGACGTTGGCCAGGCTCACCTGCCGGTTGCCCTCGATCTCGAAGATCCGCCAGAAGGCCCGGGCCAGCAGATCCGGGTCGGCCCGCAGCCGATCCGCCCGGCGCGCGCCGACGGTGTACCGCCCACCGAAGTGGCCGACCATCGCCAGCACGTAGTCGTCGTCGGCGTCCAGCGTGACGAGGCCGTCGCGTTCCGCCGCGCGGATGGCGTCGAAGTCCGGGCCGAAGTCCGCGGTCGCCATCGTGCGCATCGCGTGCCGGGCGAGCGCGTCCACGAACCGGCCGCCCCGCGCGCGGGCGATCCGCATCTGCTGGTCGTCCCGCGGCCAGGACAACCCGTCGGCGGGCGCCGCGGCCATGAGGATCAGCTCCAGCCGCCGTCCCTCCTCGGGCGTGTACCGATCCTCGCGCCCGTCGATCGCGTCCCGCCACGCGTACCGCTCCCAGGCGCGCTGCACCGGCCGGTGCAGCGCCGCCCGCTCGTCCGCGGTGAACGCGCACACCCGGTCGAGCAGGACCCCGTCGTCGAGCGTCAGGAGTTCGGTCAGCGTCGCCACAGCACGCAGGGTAGCCGCCCCGCCGTGACGATCGTGTCCGGTGGCCGGCCGGGCAGAACGTCCTTCCAATACCTCATCGCCCTCGGCTTTGTCAGGTCCGGAAGCGGCCTGTGACGGGAAACCGACTCGCCGTATCTGGCGCTGCCGCGCGCCCGTCTTCCGACCGCTGATTGCCCATCGGAGGAGGAGCGCAATGCATCCGTCCCTGCCTGACTACCAGAAGCTGTTCGGAGATCTGGACTTCCGCGGCAGCGATGCGTCGCGGTCCGTGTACTCGCCGGCCGCGTACCTCGCCGACCTGCTGCAGCTTCTCACCGGCAGCGACCTGCCCGGGCGGCGGCCGGACCTGCGCGACGTGCGGCTCGACGGCGCGAACAGCTACACCGAGGTGCCGTACCTCGACATCGTCAACGGGATCCTCGCCGACGAGCTCGACCCCGACGGCGGCGCCCACGACGCGCTGGCCGGGCTGCGCCACCCGTTCGGGCTGCCGTTCTCGCTGCGGCACGAGCGGCTGCGGCGGCTCCTGCACCACCTCGGCACCACCCCGCTGGAGTTGTACCGCCGGTTCGCGGTGGACGAGCGGCCCGACGTCGTCGTCCGTGAGTACCTGGGACTCAACCAGGACGAGGCCGACCTGTACTCCACCGTGCTGGACGACGCCGCGCTGCGGGAATGCTACGGGCTGCGCGACGGCGAGACGTTCACCGACCTGGCCGCCGTCGACCGGTTCCGCCAGGCCGTCGGCCTGACCCACGAGGAGCTCCTCGCCCTGCTGCACGGCGACCTCGCCGAGGCGGAACGCGCGGAGGCCAACCGGTGCTTCATCCACCACGACGACGAGGTCGTCACCCTCGACACCGACGAGCGCCGGCTGGTCCGCGCCGGCAGCAAGCCGGTCCCCGTCGCCTGGTTCGAGCGCGTCAACCGGTTCGTCCGGCTGGCCCGGCGCGCCGGCCTGCGGTTCCAGGACCTCGACCTGGTGCTGCGGTCCTGCTGCGGCAACACCCTCGACGCGACCGCGCTGCGCCGCATCGCCACCCTGCGCTTCCTGCAGCACGGCTACGACCTGCCGCTGGACGTCGTCGTCGCGCTCGTCGCGCCGGTGAACGCGCTCGGCGCCGGCGACGGCGACACCCCGCTGGACCTGTTCAACCGCGTCTTCAACGTGCCGTTCGTCGCCACCGAACGCACCGTGCTGCGCGGCGCCGCGCACCTGCCCGCCGCCTACGCCGGCCTGCCGGAGCTCGCCGCCCCGCACGACCTGCTGGAGAAGAAGCCGACGTACCGGCAGCGGACCGGGCTCGCCGACGCCGACGTGCAGACGATCGTCGCCCGCTACCGGGACCGGTCGGCCGACGGCGTGTCCGGCCCGCTCGACCGAGGCCGGGCCGGCGTCGGCGCGCTGACCCTGCTGTACCGGGTCGGGCAGCTGACCACCGCGCTGGACGTGACCGCCGAGGAGCTCTTCGACATCCTGGACGCGCTGCAGAGCGACCCGTCGCTGCGCCGCCACCCCGCCTTCCCGGTCCTGCTGAGCCCCGCCGAGCCCGTTTCCGCCGACGTGTACGACATCCTGGCCGGCACGGACGTCGAGGCCGGGCTGTGGCTCGCGCAGACCCTGCTCGGTGTGGTGCGCTGGACGCAGGCGACCGGCCTGGACAGCCGCGGGCTGCTCGAGGTCCTGGGCGTCGGCCCGGAGCGGCGCGGCCCGGCCGCCGACGAGGAGCGCGCCGCCCTGCTCGACGCCCTGCGCGCGCAGTTCGAGACCGTCCAGCTCACCCCCGACGCGTTCCGCTCGGCCCGCTTCGGGCCGCGCGCGGCACAGGTGATCCACGACGTCGTGGCCGGAGCCGAGGACGTCGGCTCGCCGGTGCTGCGCCTCACGCCGGGCGTCCGGGACGCCGCCTACGCGGCCGTCACCGACCTCGGCCGGGTGACCGCCGACGACTTCCGCGGCATCGGGCTCGACGAACGGTTCGCCACGAAGATCCACACGAACCTGGTCCTGCGCGGGTACCTCGACCCGTCCGGCACCCTCGACGCCGCCACGCTCCCCGAGACGCCCGACGAGCTGTGGCTCACCGGGGAGTTCGGCGCGTACCGCGACGCGATCGCCGCCGACCTCGCCGCGGCGGTGGACCGCGCCGGCGAGGACGAGCCCGCCGCGTTCTACCCGTCCGACCTCGCCAGGTACTCGGAGCTGACCGCCGCCGAGCAGGCGGAGCTGTACGACAACCTGGTCTTCAACGGGCGGATCGACGCCGAGGGCCGGATCCTGGCGTCCGACGACGACGCCGTGGACTCGGTGGACGCCGACCTCGCCGACCTGGTCTGGCCCGTGTACGAGCGGCTCCTCGAGGTCGCCGACCGGTTCCCGGCTGCCTGGATCACCCTCGACCCGGCGGTGTTCGCCGACGTGCCGCTGACCGACCAGCAGCGGGCCGCGCTCCTGGAGAGCCTGCGGTTCAACGGCTACCTCGACGACGAGGGCGCCTACACCGACCCGGTCGCCGCGCTCGGCCTGACCCTGCCCGAGCTCACCCTGGACGTGGCGTTCCACCCGTACCGGCGGCAGATCCTCGACGCGATCCAGGGCCAGCTGACGGCCGCGCTGACGGCGATGAACACCCTGACCCCCGACGACTTCCGCGATCTCGGCGACGACGCCGCCGCGCAGCGCGTCGCGGGTGTGCTCGACGCGGGGCTGCTCGTCGACGGGCGGATCCCGGACGACGCCGTGCCCGGCCTGACCGACCCGGCGGCCGTGCTCACCCTCGCCGGGTTCACCGAGCCGGAGAACCTGCTCGTGCTGCAGCGCCTCGTCGAGGCCATCGGCGACGCCGCGCCGTTCCGGGTGGACGTCGCCGCCGTCGACGCGCTCGGGTTCACCGCCGGGGAACGCGACGACCTGCTGCGGGTGCTCGTGGAGGCGGGCGACCTCACGCCCGGGCTGACCGTGCCCGCCGACCGGCTGAACTGGTTCGGGCACGTCCACCACGCGCTGGACTTCGCGCTGCCGGGCCTCACCGACTACAGCCGCGACGTGTTCTTCCTGCTGCACGCCGTGGCCGTGGCTGTCGACGCCGCCACCGACGAGGTCGTCGCGGTGCTCACCGCCCGCGAGGCGGCCCAGCGCGCGGCGGTGTTCGCGACCCTGCAGGACGCGCTCGGCGTCCCCGCCGCGACCGCCGAGGCGATCTGTGCCGCGGTCGTCGGCGGCGCCGCCGAGACCCTCGACCTGCTCGTCGCGCCCGCCCTGGACGACCCGTTCGCCGCCGCGGCGGACCCGGACGTGCGCCGCGCGGTGCGCCGCATCCGCGGCTTCGCCGCGCTCGCCGCGCGGCTCGGGCTCGGCGCCGACGAGGTCGCCGCCGCCTTCCAGGACCAGGACCTGACCGGCAAGTTCGCCGAACCGCTGACCCTGCCGCCCGGCGTCGACCGCATCGACGCGCTGCTGGAGAGCCCCGACGGCGACGTGTACCTGTTCCGCGGGCGCGGCTTCTGGCGGTACGAGCCGGGCGCGGACACCCCGGCCGACCCGCGGCCGCGGGCGCTGGCCGAGCTGTCGGACCGCTTCGGCGGGCTCGCCTCCGTCGACGCGGCGTTCACCGACGCCGACGGCACCGCGTGGATCGTCGGCCGCGACGACGCCGGCACCTCCCGCACGTTCGTCCGGCCGATCGAGCACACCCGGTGGACGCCGCGGACCCAGGCGTGGGGCACGGTCCGCAACGCGTTCAGCGACGGCACCCGCATCGACGCGGCGTTCGTCGACGAGGAGGGCCGCACGTACCTGTTCCGCGGCGACCAGTACGTGCGCTACTCCGGCCCCGGCTACGCCACCGTGGACGAGGGCTACCCGCGCCGGCTCGGCGAGTGGTGGGAGGGCGAGCAGCGCCGGCCCGGCGACGCGCCGCTGCCGCCGAGGTTCCGTTCGGCGCTGGACGCGGCGTTCCTCGGCCACGACGGCGTCACTTACCTGTTCTCCGGCGACCAGTTCGTCGCGTTGGGCGGCCCGGCCGACCGCTCCGCCGCGGAGCGGCCGATCGCCGGCGCGTGGGGGACCGTCGTCAACAACCTCGCGACCGCGGACCGGGTCGACGCCGCGTACGTCGACGGCGCCGCGCTGTACGTGTTCTCCGGCGACCAGGTCGTGCGGCACAGCGACAGCGTCGAGAACGACGGGCTGCGCGCCGACGACGGCTACCCGCGCCGGATCGCCGCCCACTTCGACAACGCCGTCCCGGCGATGTTCGAGCCCGGCGTCGACGCCGCGCTCGCCGAGCCGGGCGGCGGCGTCGTCCATCTCTTCCGCAACGGCAAGACCGCCGCGGTCGGCGCACCCGACGCGAGCGTCGTGCCGACCGCGCAGCGCTGGGGCGTGCTCGGCCCGGTCCTGCCCAGCGGCACCGTCGACGCCGCCCTCCTCGGCCTCGACGGCCGGACCTACCTGTTCAGCGGCGGCCAGTACCTGCGGTACACCGGCGCCGACTACACCACGGTCGACCCCGGCCACCCCCGGGCCATCCCCGACGACTGGGGCGGCCTGTGCCGGGTCGACGCCGCGTTCGTCATGGACGGCGCCACGTACGTCTTCGGCACCGGCGGGAAGCTGCTCGACCTGCCGCTGGACGAGGGCCCCCGGACCGCGTGGTCCCGGGACCGGCTCGCCCCGGTGCACCGCGCCGACCTGGAGGAGGGCCGGCTGCCGGGCGCGCTGCGCGACCGGCTCGCCGAGCACGGCATCGCCGTCGCCTCCGACGTACCGGTGACCGCCGCGGGGACCGCCGCCGGCGCGCAGTGGCGGCTGACCGCCACCGACGGGCTGAGCCTCACGCTGCGCAAGGCCGGGCGGCGCCTGCAGGTGCACGTCACGCCCGACAGCGAGGACCCGTCGCGCCCGTACTGGGAGGAGGTCCGCCCGCGGACGTTCTTCGTGAAGTACTCGACCCGCGACTACACCACCCCCGACGCCGGCTATCCGCGGCCGATGACCGAGAACTGGTGGAACCTGCCCGACGACCTGATCGGCGGCGAAGCGGACGCCCCGTTCGCCCGCGTCGACGCGGTCTTCACCGCCGCCGACGGGCGCATCCACCTCTTCGCCGGCGGCCAGTTCGTGGTCTTCGACGCCAAGCGCCGCTGGTGGTCGGCGCCGAGGCCGATCGCCGACGGCTGGGACAGCCTGCCGTTCGGGCACGTCGACGCCGCGTTCGTCGGCGCCGACGGGCGCACGTACGTGTTCAGCGGCCCGCAGTACGTGCGCTACACCGACACGTACACCCGCGTCGACGACCGGTACCCGGCGCGGATCACGTCGATGTGGGGGACCGTCGCCAACACGATCGCCCGGACCGGGCGGGTCGACGCGGCGCTCGTCGTGCAGCGCCCCGCCACCGACGACCCCACCGTTGAGACGCCGCTCACCGACGGCTCCCTCGACACCCCGGACCTGCCCGTGGAAGAGCGCATGGTCCGGCGCACGTACCTGTTCTCCGGCGGCCAGTACGTCCGCTACACCGACACCGCCGGCGGCACCCGCCCGGCGACCGTCGACCTCGGCTACCCGCGGCAACTCGCCGCCCTGCGCGAGGAGCCCGGCTTCGAGCACCTCGCCGCCGACCTCACGCGGGTCGACGCCGCCTTCGCCGACCGCGGCAACGTCTACCTGTACAGCGGCCGCGACTGCCACGTCGTCTCCCTCGACGTGCACCGCCGCCTCACCGACGTCGCCCGCGCAGACGTCGCCGCCGCGTTCGTCGAGGACGGCACGGTCTACCTGGAGCACCCGGAGGGCTGGCACCGCTACAGCTCCCTGGAGGGCACCACCGTCGCGTCGGAGCCGGCCCTGCCGCGCGGGCTACGGACCGTGCCCGCCGAATACCGGACCGGGCTCGACGCGGTCCTCGCCGGCACCGACGGCACCACCTACCTGTTCAAGGGCGCCACCTGCTACAACACCACCCTCGACCGGGCCTACCCCCTCGCTGAGGAGTGGGGGCGGCCGCGGAACACGATCTACCACGACAACGCCGTCGACGCGGCGTTCGTCGCCGCCAACGGCAAGACCTACGTGTTCAGCGGCGACCAGTTCGTCGTGTACGACGGCCCCGACTACCTGGAGGCGGAGGTCACGGCCGGCCCGCTGCCGATCGCGGAGCACTTCGCCGGGCTGCGGCGGGTCGCCCTCGCCTACGTCCGCGACGGCGTCACCCACCTGTTCGAGCCGCCGGCCGGCACCGGGCCGATGGCTGGCCTGATGCGCCTGGTCACGTACTCGGGCAAGGAGTACGACCAGCCCGACGACGCCGAACCCCGCTTCGTCGGCGCCGAGTTCTGGGGTGTACCGGAGGCGTACCGGCCGTCCGGGTTCACCGCACCGGACGCGGTCCTGTTCACCGGCGACGCCACGCTGCTCCTGACCGGCGGCACCGTCGTGCAGTACGACGAGGTCGACCGCGTCTGGTCCGCGCCGCGGCCGCTGGACCGCATCTGGCGCGGCATCGGCGACGTCGAGGATCTCACGACCGCGTTCACCGGCCGTGACGGCGCGACGTACTTCTTCTTCGCCCACGAGTTCGCCCGCTACCAGGGCCGCGCGTTCACCCCGCGGCAGCCGATCCAGGACCGCTGGGGCCGCACCCGCAACACGTTCCTGAACGGCAGCGGCGTCGACGCCGCCTTCGTCCACCAAAGTGCCGTGAGTGGCGCCGTGACGTACCTGTTCGCCGGCGAGCAGTACGTGCGCTACTCCACCTCCGACTACCGCTGGGTCGACCCGGGCTACCCGCGGCCGATCGCCGGCAACCTGGGCACCGAGGAGCCGTTCGCGGGCCTGCCGGCGGCCGTCGAGGACGAGCTGGTCGAGCGGCTCGGCACCGGCGGGCGCGCCGTGCTCGACGCGGTCGTGGCCGGCGGCCGCAACACGTACCTGTTCGCCGGCCGGACCTGCCACGTCGTCTCCGCCGCGCCCGCCGCCGTCTACGACATCGGCGCGCTCGGCCAGGTGCGCAACACGATCGCCGACCGGCGGCGGGTCGACGCGGCGCTCGTCACCGCCGGGTACACGTACCTGTTCTCCGGCGACCAGTACGTGCGCTACACCGGCGCCGACTACACCCGCGTCGACGACGGCTACCCGCGCACCATCGCCGGGTCGCTGGCAGCGGAGCTGGATGTCGAGGGCCTGCCGGAGGAGTTCCACGCCGGTGTCGACGCGGCGATGCGCGCCCCCGACGGCTGGACCTACCTGTTCGCGGGCGGCCAGAGCGTGCGCTTCCGGGACCGCACCGCCGAGGTGACCCCGATCGCCGGCGCGTGGGGTGCGGTCCGCAACGACCTCACCGCCGCCGGCGGCCCGCGCGCCGCGTTCGTCGCGCCGGGCGGCGAGCTGTACGCGTTCGCCGGCGGCCAGTACGTGCGCTACGCGCTGCCGCCGGTGCCCGCCGAAGGGGAGCAGGTGCCCGCCGCCACCGCGTACGCCACCGTGGACGACGGCTACCCGCGGCTGGTCCACGACGCGTGGGGCGCGCTGCCCACGGACTTCGAGGCGGCCATCGACGGCGCGTTCACGCTGCGCGGGCACACCTACCTGTGCAGCGGCGGCCAGTACATGCGCCACGCCGGCGGGCAGGCGTCCCCGCAGACGTTCGCGGACCGCTGGGCCGACGTCGCCGACTACCGGCTCGGCGACCTGCGGATCGTGACCCGCTTCGCCGCGCTGGTCCGCACCCACCGCGCCGGCGGCGTCGACCTCGCCGCCGCGCTCGCCCCGGCGGCCCGTCCGAGCACCGACCTCTACCGCTCCGTCGCCGACCTGTTCGGCTGGGACGTCGACGAGCTGCGCTGGTGCCGGCGCAACAGCCGGTTCCTCACCGACGGCGCGGACGACGAGGACCGGTTCGAGCTCGAGTTCCTCCTCGAGCTGGTGGAGCTGTTCGGGTTCGCCGGGCCGCTCGGCGCCGGGCCGTCGAAGCTGCGCGCCGACGTGTGGACGAAGCTGCACCCGGCCGCGGGCCGGCCCGCCGACGCCGCGCTCGACGCCGCGGCTGCGGCCCTGACCCTGCTCCTGGCCCGCAAGGTGGGCGCCGACCGGTGGCCGGCGCTGGCCCGCACGCTGCACGACGAGCTGAACCTGGCGCTGCGCGACGCGCTCGTCGGCGCCGTCCTCGCCCGCGACCCCGGCCCCGCCGCGCACCCGCGGACCGCCCGCGACCTGTTCGAGCGCTACCTCATCGACGTCGAGATGGGGGAGAAGGGCATGACGTCGCGGGTGCGGGAGGCGATCGCCGCCGTGCAGCTGTACGTGCACCGCTACCTGCTGAACCTGGAACCCGCCGACGGCGGGGAGGAGCAGCGGCTGCGGGTCAAGCAGTGGTGGACGTGGATGCGCAGCTACCGGGTGTGGGAGGCCAACCGCAAGGTCTTCCTGTACCCGGAGAACTACCTGCGGCCCGAGCTGCGCGACACGAAGACCCCCGCGTTCGAGGCCCTGGAACGGGACCTGCTGCAGGGCGAGATCACCGCGCAGGGCGTCGAGCGGGCGTACAAGCGTTACCTCGACGAGTACACCGAGGTGTCCCGGCTCACGATCGCCGGCGGCTACGTCTACACCAAGGACCAGCTGCCGGACGGGCCGCGCCGGCTGGTGCTGTTCGGCCGGACGAAGACCGACCCGCGCCGCTACTACTTCCGGCGGGCCGAGTTCGGCAGCCGGGAGAAGCTGTCCGCGACGTGGGAGCCGTGGCAGCCGGTCGGCGTGCGCATCGACGCCGACCTGGTGCACCCCGTCCACGCGTTCGGCCGGGTCTTCGTCTTCTGGACCGTCGTGGAGCCCGTCGCCGACGACGACCCGGCCAGCGGCACCGTCGTCGCCCGCAGCGACGGCGCGGAGCAGCACGTGACGGCGTCGGCGAAGTCGACCCGGGTCCGGATCGCCTACTCGTTCCAGAACCTCAACGGGGAGTGGGTGCCGGCCCAGGAGCTCGGCACCGGTCCCGCGGAGGCCGGGACGATCGGCGACGTGCAGCTGCTGGTGCTGCCGCGGATCAAACCCGACACGGGCCGGATGTCGGTCGTCGTGTCGTGCACGTACACGACCACCCCGCCGACCCCCGCAGGTGCGGAGACGCCGCCGGCGCCGAAGCCGGCCGCGGTGCTGTTCGAGCTCAACCCCGAGCTGTACGCGGAGCGGATCCCGGTGCCACCCACGGCGGTCGCCGGCACCGGCACGACCCCGGCCGAGGTCGCGGCGTCGATCATCGCGTCCATCGTGGCCGCCGCTGCCGCCGCCGCGGGACTCCCGCTGCCGGCCGGGCCCGTCGCGGCCGACGCCGACACCGACGCGGCCCTCGCTGAGCTCGCCACCGCGGTGGCCGCCGCTGCGGCCGCCAAGGCCGCCACCGCCGACCGGGTCGCGCAGATCTTCCTCGACCAGGTCCAGCCGGCCGACGTGGTGCGCTTCGACGCGCCGACCGGCGCCGAGTCGTGGCCGTGGTTCAGCGTCGACCACAAGGGCGGCAGCTTCCTGTGCCGGCCGGTGACGATCGAGCAGGTCGCCGTGGCGCCGGTGCCGTTGAACACCACCGGGGTGCGCTTCCCCAGCTGGAGCGCGATCGACGCCGCCGTCGAACTGCCCGGCGGCACGGCCACCACCCCCGGCACGCAGCTGTTCTTCTCCACGGCCCGCAACCGGTCCGTGGTCGTCGCGCCGTCCGGGCGGATCCCGGGGGCGGTGCCGATCGGTGAGCAGTGGGGGCTGCCCCGCACCGTGCTGCCGGCCGCGAACAGCGCGGTCGACGCCGTCCTCGTCCGCGGCGAGCACACGTTCGTGTTCTCCGGCAGCCAGTACGTGCGGTTCACCGGCACCCCGTTCGGCAAGATCGACAAGGGGTACCCGCGGCCGATCCTCGGCAACAACGAGACGCTGCCGCAGTGGGACCGGGTCGACGTCGCGTTCACCCTGCCCGGCAACGTCGAGGTGTTCCTCAACCAGGCGCTGGAGCAGGTCGTCACCGTCACCGACGGCAAGCTCGGCACGCCCGCGACGTGGAAGGACCACTGGGTGCGCAAGCACCTCGGCGGCATCGACGCCGTCATGGTCACCGACACCTACGTGTTCCTGTTCGCCGGCGACCGGTACGCGCGCCTGGACCACACCAAGAAGCCGAGCAAGGGCAACTGGTTCGACGCGCCGGACAAGGACTACCCGCGCGCGATCGCCGGCAACCCCGACAGGATCCCCACCGACGTCCGCGTCGACGCGGCCGTGTGGCGCAACGGCACCGCGTACTACTTCGACAACACCGACCACCGCTACGCCGAGGTGCCGGCCGCCGGCGCGCGCACGTACCGCGCGACCTACGCCGGGCCCAGCTCGATCGCCACGTCCCAGGTCGTCGACGCGGCGTGGGTCGGCGGCGGCAAGCTGTACCTCACCCGGGCCGGCGAGTACGTGCGGTACACGCTGAACGCCGACAACACCGTCCCGGACTGCATCGACGACGGCTACCCGAAGCAGCTGGCGGTGCCCGTCGACACCGTCCTGCGGCGCGGCAACGACCTGTACGTGTTCAGCGGCCCGCTGTACACGAAGATGCCGGCCACGCAGGAGCCGTCGAAGATGCCGGGCTTCCGGCCGGTCGCCGGCGCGTGGGGCGAGCTGCCGGCGTTCGACTCCGCGCTGACCTCCTCGACCGGGCTGTACCTGTTCGTCGGCGACACGTACCTGCTGCACGACCAGACCCTCGAGCCGCCGCGCCCGTACGAACGCACCGCGCTGCCGTTCGAGATCGTCCGGCTGACCACCGGCACCGCCTCGGACCTGAACCGCAAGCTGCTGTCCGGCGGGATGCCGGCGCTGCTCGACCTGAGCACGCAGGAGACGGACGAGGTCGCGTTCAGCACCGACCCGCTCGACGTCAAGGCGATCCGGGTCAAGCCGGAGCTGGTCGACCCCGACCGGCTGCCGTCCGGCTCGCACCTGGACTTCCGCAGCGCCAACGGCCTCTACTACTGGGAGATCTTCTTCCACGCGCCGCTGCTCATCGCGAACGCCCTCAACGGCGCGCAGCGCTTCGAGGACGCCCGCCGCTGGTACGAGTACATCTTCGACCCCACCCACCCGACGTCCTACTGGCGGTTCCTGCCGTTCCTGACCATCGACCCGGCGGCGCTCGCCGACAGCCTGACCGCCGAGTTCGCCGCGACCGGCAGCACCGGCCTGGACGTCGGGACCCTCGCACCGGCGCCGACGTCGACGAAGCTCGGGCCCGCGCTCGCACCGGTCGTGATCGCGCTGCGGACCCTGGCGCCGGCGGTTGCCGAGCACCGGGACCCGCGCACCCCGGCGGAGCTCGCCGCGCTCGGCACCGTCAAGGCGGCCGCGACGCACAAGCGGATCGCCGGCGCGCTGGCGGCGCTGCTCGCCGGCACGCCGACGGCCGCGCAGCGCGCCGCGGTCGCGGCGCTGGAGGAGCGGACCCTGATCGCCGCCGACCTCGGCGCCCTGTTCGAGGCCAACGGCGACGAGGAGGACCTGCTCAAGGCCTACCGGGAGGACCCGTTCGACCCGCACGCGATCGCCGCGCTGCGCCCGGTCGCCTACCGCCGCGCCGTCGTCATGGGCTACGTCGACAACCTGCTCGACTGGGCGGACATGCTGTTCCGGCAGTACACCCCGGAGAGCGTCGACGAGGCGCGGATGCTGTACGTGCTCGCCTACGACCTGCTCGGCGAGCGCCCCGAGCGGCTCGGCGTCCGGCTCCTGCCGCAGGGCAAGAGCCTGGCCGAGCTCGGCACCGCGGACCTGACCGGCTACTTCAGCCGCGGCGGCGTGATGCTCGACGGCCCCGGCGAGGTGCACGCGGGCGTCGGCGACGCGTACTTCTCCATCCCCGAGAACAGCGTCTTCCTCGACTACTGGACCCGGGTCGAGGACCGGCTGCACAAGATCCGGCAGTCGCTGGACATCCTCGGCATCAGCCGGCCGCTGCCGCTGTTCGCGCCGCCGATCGACCCGATGGCGCTGGTGCGGGCCGTCGCGTCCGGGGCGGGCCTGGACCAGGTGACCGCGGCCGTCGCCGCCCAGCCGCCGCACTACCGGTTCGCCGCCGTCTACCGGCGGGCCCAGGAGGTCGTCGACAAGCTCGGCCAGCTCGGCTCGGAGCTGCTCAGCGTCCTGGAACGCGGCAGCGCGGAGGAGCTGAGCCTGCTGCAGAACCGGCAGGAGCACACCATCCTCACCATGTCGCTCGCGGTGAAGGAGGCGCAGGTCCGCATCGCCGAGGAGGGCGTCGCGGAGCTCACCGCCGGCCGGGTCGGCGCGCAGGAACGGGCCGCGCACTACGACGCGCTCATCGCCACGGGCATGACGGCGCTGGAACGGGCGCAGATCGCGACCATGTCCATCGGCGCGACGATGCACATGTCCTCCAGCGTCCTGCAGATCGCCTCCGCCATCAGCCACGCGCTGCCGCAGATCAAGATGGGCCCGTTCATCATGGGCGCGGAGGCCGGCGGCGACCAGGCCGGCAGCTCGCTGGACAGCACCGCGCAGATCCTGCAGTCCCTCGGCGAGGGCTTCCAGGTGATCGGCGAGGTCCTCGGGGTGTCCGCGCAGTACGAGCGGATGTCGCAGGACTGGACGCTGCAGCTGGCCACCGCCCGCAACGATCTGGAGCAGCTGGAGCACCGCATCGCCGCGGCCGACCAGCAGCTCAGCATCGCCCGGCGGGAGGCGGACATCCAGGCGCGGCAGCTGGAGCACTCCGACGCCGTCGCGACGTTCCTGCAGGACCGCTTCACCAACGCCGAGCTCTACGGCTGGATGGCCGCGCGGCTGTCCGGCATGTACTTCCAGGCGTACAGCCTCGCCTACGACCTCGCGAAGGCGGCGGAGCGGGCCTACCAGTTCGAGCAGGGCGTGACTGACGAGTTCATCCGGCCGACGTACTGGGAGAGCCGGCGCAACGGCCTGCTCGCCGGGCAGAGCCTCGCGCTGGACCTGCAGCGGCTCGGCAAGGCGCAGCTCGACGGCGACGCGCGCCCCCTGGAGATCACCCGCCAGGTGTCGCTGCTGGACACCGACCCGGTCGCGCTGCTGCGGCTGCGCACGGCCGGCAGCGCCGACTTCGCGCTGAGCGAGGCGCTCTTCGACCGGGACTTCCCGGGCCACTTCCGCCGGCAGATCCGCACGGTGACGGTGACCTTCCTGGATGCCGAGGGCCAGCCGGTCGGTGTCAACGCGACGCTGACGCAGCTGAGCAACAAGACCGTGCTGGCGCCTGACCCGGCCGCCGTCAAGCACCTGCTCGACCCGAAGGGCAGCCCGCCGGACGCGATCCGCGCCGACTGGCGGGCCAGCCAGCGCATCGCGCTGTCCCAGGTGGACTACGGCAAGGAGAACAACGGCCTGTTCGAGCTGCGCTACGACGACGAGCGGTACCTGCCGTTCGAGGGCACCGGAGCGGTGTCGACGTGGCGGCTGGAGCGCTCCGCCCACCGCGCCCCCGACGTGTACGACGTGCTCGTCACCGTGAAGTACACGGCCGAGTACGGCGGCGACCCGTTCGCCGCCGCGGTCAAGGGGATGCTCAAGCCCTTCACCGCCGCCCGGTTCTTCGACGTGGCGCGGGAGTTCCCCGAGCAGTGGGAGGACTTCATCGGCAACGGCGCGTCCCGGCTCGTGCTGCCCTTCGCCACGGGCATGTTCCCCGACATGGCGGGCCGCCGGATCACGGGCATCGTGCCCGCGTACGAGCTGACCAACGGCACTCCCGCCCGCCTGGTCCTCAACGGCGACCCGAAGCTCACGCTCACCGAGGCGACACTCCTGCCGACGCCCGGTCTCACCGTCCGCGACGACGGGCCGGGGTGGGCGTTCGCGCTCGACGGCGACAAGGCCGACCTCGGCAACGTCGGGCTCGTCCTGACCTACCAGGCCCGCGTCCAGTAAGGAGACTGCGATGACCAACCCATCTCGTTCGGGCTCGTCCGGGTACAACCCGAGCCGGCGGCAGCAGCCGGTGCCCCGGTACACCCCCCGGACCACGTCCAGCATGAGCACCACCACCCGGATCGGGTCCAGCTACGGCTACAGCGGCTGGTACAGCCCGCCCATCACGGCCTCCTCCTCGTCCTCTTCCTCACGGTCGGCGTACGGGTACCGCCCGCGCCCCGTGGCCTCTTCCTCGACCTCGGCGTCCCGGTCTACGCCCGTGCGGTCGACCCCCGTGCAGTCGACGTCGTCGCGGTCCACCCCGTCTCGGGCGACGTCGTCGCGGTCCACCCCGTCGCGGGTGACCGAGGTGTGGCGGCCGGTGGCGCGGACGACGACCGGGCGGTCCACCGCCTACACGCCGCCGCGATCCACGCGGCTGCCGGACCGGTACCCGACGATCCGCGAGGCCGAGGCGTCGCGCTCGGCCCGTTCGACGAGCTCGACGCGCAACCCGGTCACGGTGTGGCGGCCGGTCAGCAGCACCACGAGGCCGTCGACGGTGCGTGACACGCCGGCGGACGCGGGCCCGCCGGTGGCCGCGCCACAGCAGCACTCGCCGGCAATCCCGCAGCAGCCCTCGCCGGCGGCTCCGCCGCCGCCCGGCCCGCCGCCGCCGAAGTCGACGGTGAAGACGGGGTTCTTGTCACGGGTCAAGGCCACGGACGCGACCGGCAAGACCAAGCACGGCGAGCTGCCGGTCAGCGACCCGCGTGAGGTCATGCGGGAGCGGGTCGAGGTGATCAGGGACTTCCTGACGTGGCACGAGGGCCTGCCCACCCCGGTCGCCGACGACATGGAGCTCGCCGCGCTGAAGAAGATCGGCGACGAGGCGGAGGCGCTGCTCGGCAACAAGGGGCAGGCGCCCGACGACGACCTGGTGGGCCGGGTCGCCGATGCGTTCGCGACCACGATGGCGCTGAACGTCCGCCCGCTGCCGGAGAACGACGAGCTCGACATCGAGGAGGAGCTCAAGCGCGTCGCGGAGGAGAAGGCGAGGCAGCGTGCCGCCGAGGCCCCCAACGGTGAGCCGGAGCCGAAGGCAGCGGACGACGACTCGCCGAAGACCGTGGAGGAGCAGGTCAAGACGCAGCTGGACGGCGTGAGCTCCGCGCCGGAGTTGGCGGCAAGCAAACAATGGGCCGCGCGACTGATCGGCGAGGGTAAGTACCACACCGCCTCGTACGTGATCGACCAGACCTACCGCGTCGTGCGCTACATGGGCATGGCGGAGAAGGCCGCGAAGCTCGACAACGCGGCCCGCACCGCGGAGCTGCGACAGCCCGAGCTGGTCAACACGGCCGTGGGCGACCTGGTCGCGGGCAAGTTCGACAGCGTCCGCGCCGCGATCAAGGGGTTGAAGGACGACGCGTACCTGCCCTCCGACGAGGGGCACCCGAAGTACAAGACGCTCATCGGCGCCGTGTTCGCCAGCCCCGCCCTGAAGAGCCAGGCATCCCAGGCGCCGGACGTGTTCGCCGACCTGATCGTCGGGGCGATCAAGCTGTCCAGGGTGAAGCCGGAGGCGAGGGTCGTCGAGGTCACCGGGGCCGACGTGAAGGCGCTGCGCGACGCGCTGCCGTCGGACGCGGCGCCGGCGGTGGCGGCGAACCTGCTCAAACGCCACTGGCGCAACCCGGTTGCCTTCGACCAGGACACCCTGAACTGGATGATCGCGAACATCGACGCCAAGGCGTGGAACGACACCGAACACGGGCTCGCCGCGCGGGCGTACAACATGCTCTGGCACGCCGGGGACTACCCGGAGATGATCCGTCTCATCGACAAGGGCGTCAGCCCGCGGCTGCCCGCCAGCGACGGGTCGGACTCCGGCCGCAACCGCGAAGGGGTCTGGAGCGGCTTCGTCCAGCCGCTGGAGCACCTGCTCGGCAACTACGTCCGGCTCTGCGACCCGAAGATCTCGGCGACCGAGAAGATGACGGACGATGAGCGCAAGAAGGTCGCCGGCGCCGCGAAACTGCTGGAGGTCCTGGGTGCGCGGACGGACACCACGATCGTCACGACCTGGAAGGAGATCAAGGACTGCCAGGTCATCACCGGGTTCGACAAGGCCCCGGGGACGATCTGGGGCTTCGAGGACGTGCGGCTGCCGTACGTCCAGGCCGCGCACGAGTCCACGGAGGGCCAGCGGCCGCTGCGGATGATCGAGATCTGGGACGCGGTGGAGAAGGCGCTCAACGCCAGGGGCTACCCGGCGCTGCTGGCCAACCCCGACAAGGTCATCAATGACTGCCTCAAGGCCGGTGTCAAGAAGCTGGGCGAGGGCCTCAAGGAGAAGCCGCGGGAGTACTACGGCCGGGAGTCCGGCACGTTCGCGGCGCAGTTCCAGCAGCAGGCGAGGGCGTACCTGACGTTCCTCGCCAAGCAGACCCCCGAGGCGAAGCTCGCGATCGCCGACCTCAGCGGCAAGCGGTCCGACAAGTGGATGGGCGCCCTCGGCTGCAAGGCCGGCCTGTGGTGGGCCGCCGAGGCGAACGAGCCGGTCTACTACGTCCTGGACGGCCTGAACGAACGCGACGCGATCGACTACAAGGCCTACAAGACGAAGAAGATCAACGAGCGGATGGCCGACCCGCTGAAGGTTCAGGCGTTCGGCGAGGTCATCACGCTGTCGGAGGTCCGCGAGATCCTGAACCACTGGGACGACGACGATCAGAAGATGCGCACGTACGTGAAGTTCGTCGAGCGCGGCAAGATCCTGGACGGGGCCGCCCTGAACAAGATCGACGGCTGGGTCAAGGAGATGAAGGAGGCCGACGCCACCA
The DNA here is from genome assembly GCF_040654975.1 of Dactylosporangium sp. NPDC050588. Classification (NCBI taxonomy): domain Bacteria; kingdom Bacillati; phylum Actinomycetota; class Actinomycetes; order Micromonosporales; family Micromonosporaceae; genus Dactylosporangium; species Dactylosporangium sp. NPDC050588. The sequence continues at coordinate 20,777 of NZ_JBFAJA010000114.1, forward strand.
CGAAACGCATCATGGCGCGGACCGGCCCGTCGAAGGAGGCCCTCGAACCGAAGCTCAAGGGGCTGGACACGACCAACCCCAACCTCCGCGCCGAGGACGCGAGCACCCTCAAGCACGTCGTGCTGCAGGCCGACCTGGTGAAGATGGCCGCCAACGCGCACTTCGAGCTGCTGTCCGGCGCCCTCGACAACTGCAAGGTCCTCTACGACTGCCTGCTGCTGCCGAAGGACTTCAAGGACGGCTACCAGGCGATGCTCGGCCTGCCGAAGGACAAGCGGTTGCAGGCGGCGGCGGCACTCAAGGACAACTACCTCACCCCGGACAAGACGGCCACCGCGCTCATCAAACCGCTGCGCGCCGCGGTCGACCGGTGGGCCGTCGCCGACCTGATCGTGTGACCGCCCCTCGTCGCCCGGGTCGGTGATCGTCTCGTCGAGATCGCCGACCCGGCGACGGGGGTCAGATCGTGCGGCGCAGCGCGGTCTCCACGGCATCGATCAGCGGGTCGCCGTCGGTCCGTGGGTGCCGTGCGAGACCGAGCTCGACGTCCGGCAGGGTGGGCAGGGCGTCCGCGTCGTGGCAGGCCATGGCCGGCTCGAGGTTCGCGGGCATGAGCGCCGCGACGCCGAGCCCGGCCCGGAGCGCGGCGAGCACACCGATCAGGCTGTTGCTCTCGAACGCCACCCGCCAGCGCCGACCGGTGCGGTGCAGCGTCTCCACCACCGACGTGCGCCACGCGCACGTGTTCGAGAACAGCACCACCGGCAGCGGATCGGCGGTGATGTCCACCCCGTGGCCGACCGCCCAGACCAGCGGGCGGCGCACCGTCCAGCGGGGCGGCCCGGGAAGGTCCGGCACCTCGTCGAGCACGAGGTGGACGCGGCCCGCGTCGTACGCCTCCCGCATCGCGGCCGTGGAGACGCTGAGCACCTCCAGGGTCGCGCCGGGGTGCAGCCGGGCGAGGTCGGCGAGGGCCTGCGGCAGCTGGGAGGCCGCGAGGTCCTCGAGCAGCCCGACGCCGCAGTGGCCGGTGAGCGCGCGCGAGGTCTCGGTGAGTGCCTGCGCGGAGAGCGAGAGGATGCGCTCGGCGTACGGCAGCAGCTCCTCGCCCGCCCGGGTCGGCGAGACGCCGGACGGTGACCGGTGCAGCAGCGGGCGGCCGACCACGCTCTCCAGCTTGCGCAGCTGCTGGCTGAGCGCGGGCTGGGTGTGCCCGAGCGCCGTGGCGGCGCGGCTGATGCTGCCCGACCGCACCGCGGTGACGAACGACCGCAGCAAGACGAGTTCGAGATCCCTTGCCATAAGCATCCATTATGCCTGCCCCAACTGAATGAGGCGTTCCTATGGCGTACCGGATGACCTAGCGTCAGGTGAGTGACCGGATACCGGCAGGTGCTCGCCGTGCCAGGGATGGCCTCGTTGCTCGGCATCTCGCTGCTCGCCCGGACCGCGATCACCGCCGACGTTATGGCATTGACGCTGTACGTCGTGCTGGGCCTGGACCTGAGCTACGCGGCGGCCGGTGGGGTCGCGGCGGCGCTGACCGCCGGGCTGGCGCTCGGCGGGCCGCTGCTCGGCCGCATGATCGACCGGCGGGGCGCGCGGATCGTGCTGCTGACCACCGCCGCCGTGCAGGTCGTGTTCTGGATGAGCGTGCCGGTCCTGCCGTACGGCGTCCTGCTGGGCGCCGCCTTCGTGGCGGGTCTGCTGATGGTGCCGGCCCAGTCGGTGACCCGGCAGGCGATCGCCGCGATGACGACGGCGGGGCAGCGCAGGGCCGCGTTCGCGCTGGAGTCGGTGCAGGGCGAGCTGTCGTACATCGTGGGCCCGTCGGTCGTGATCCTCTGTGCGGCGCAGACGTCCCCCGACGTGGTGGCGTGGGGCGTCGGCGCCGCGATCGCGGCCGGCGGCGCCGGGATCGCCGTGCTCGATCCGCCGGTGCGCGCCGAGGGCGAGGCGGAGGCCGCCGCGGCCGGACGCCCCCCGCGCCGGCAGTGGCTGGGCGCCGGCATGATCGCCGTGCTGATCATGGCGGTCGGCACCACGACCCTGCTCAGCGGCGTCGATCTCGCCATCGTCGCCACGCTCACGGAGGCAGGCCAGGTGCCATGGGCCGCCGGCGTCGTCGCCGTGTTCGGCGTGGCGTCCGTCGCCGGCGGGCTGATCTACGGCGCGCTGCCCCGCCCGCTGCCCACGTGGCTGCTGCTCGGCCTGCTCGGGCTCGTGACGATCCCCGCCGGGCTCGCCTCCGGCTGGCCCTCGCTGTGCGTGGCCGTCGTCGGCGCCGGGCTGCTCACCGCGCCGACCCTGTCCACGGTCGCCGACACGGTGAGCAGGCTGGCGCCGGCCGGCGTGCGGGGCGAGGCGACCGGTCTGCAGTCCTCGGCGCAGAGCGCGGGTTTCGCGCTCGGCTCCCCGGTGGTCGGGGTGGCCGTCGACCTCTCCACTCCGGCAGGCGGCTTCGCGGCGGCGGGGCTGGCCGGCGTCACCGCCGCACTGACCGGATGGCTGCTGTCCCGCCGCTCGCCGTCTCCGCCGAGCGACCCCGTCCGCGCCGAGGCACCGGACCTCGAACCGCAGGGACAGCATCTCCGCTGACCGGCTCAGCGGCGCCGGCGGCGGGCGCGCTGGCGGCAGGTCGCCCCGCAGCAGCTCGGCCGCCGGCCGGTGACGTGAAAGGGCAGCCGCGCGTGGAGGTAGCCGATGATCTCGTGTACCTGGTCGGGGAAGTCGTCGGCCGGCTGGCTGCTCCGGTCACGGCGCAGCGCTTGGTCGATGAGGGGTGTGGCGGTGGAGCGGCCGAGCCCGAGGTCGATGCGGCCGGGCGCGAGCGACTCGAGCATCAGGAAGCGTTCGGCGACGCTGAAGGCACTGTAGTGGTTGAGGAGGACGGCGCCAGAGCCGAGGCGGATCCGGGAGGTCCGCTGGGCGGCCGCCGCGATCAGCGCGGCCGGGTCCTGGGCGGCGTATCCCGTCACGTGGTGGTGCTCGGCGAACCAGAAGCGGTGAAAGCCGAGGTGTTCGGCCTCCTCGGCGGCGGCGAGGGCCCGGTCGAGGGCATCCCGCTTGCTGCCGCCGGGCGCGACCGGGGCCAGTTCGACGAGCGAATATCTCACCGCACGCCTCCGGCGTGCAGGACGCCGCCGGTCCAGGCGGGGAAGCCGGCCGCGAGCACCGAGGCGACGTCGGCGGCGGCCGGGTCGATCCGCAGGCCGTCGTCGAGGGCGCGGCGGGCGGCGGCGGCCATGGCGGCGGGGTCGGGGCCGGCGTCCAGGAGGGTCTGCACGAAGGAGACGTGACCGCGGCGGATCAGCACGGGGATGCCGCCCTTCGCGCGGACCTCGGGGACGAGGTCAGCGTCGGTGATCTCGACGATCGGGGCGTCAGGGGCGAAGAACACCGCTGCCAGCGGGTTGGCGACGAGCTGCGGGAACTCCCGCATGCCGGCCCGCGAGCCGGCCGGGGGACGCTCGGCGGGTGCCGTGGCGACCGCTCGCATCGCGAAGAAGAGATGCGCCAGGTCCGGGATCTCCGGTGCGCCCAGCAACGCCCGGCAGGCCGCCGTCTCGAGCTCGAAGGCCTCATCCAGCGGTGCCGCCGCGCTCCGCACCGCCACCTCCAGAACCGCGGCGAGCGCGCGCACCGGCGACCCCGCCGATCGGCGTCCCACCTCCTCGGCAAGGCCCGGCGGCTCCGCGGTCCCCCCGGGAACCTCGTAGCCGGGCCGCTCCCACCGCTGGACGAAGTGCCCGGCCGGCTGCGCCAGCACCCAGGCCCGCGCCGCGGCGACCACGTCGTCGGCCAGCTCGTCCACCAGGCCGGCGGCCAGCGCCTGCGCCGGGTGATACGCCGTGCCCGGCCCGACGATGTCCAGCACCGTCGCGGCGATCCCGAACATGCGGGTGGCCCGGACCGTCCCGCCACCGCCGGGAATGATGCCCATGCCGGTCTCGGCGAGCGCCCACACGACCGACGGGTCGTCCGGGCCGACCCGGTAGTGGCAGGCCAGCGCGAGTTCGAAGCCGCCGCCGAGGGCGGAGCCGTTGAGCGCGGCGGCGACCGGCCGCCCCAGGGTCTCCAGCCGGCGCGCCTGGTCGCGCAGCGGCGTCAGCAGGTCGTAGGTGCCGGCCGCCTCGTCCGGGGTGATCTCGCCGGGGACGAAGTCGGGGCCGGCGATGAAGGAGCGCTTCGCCGAGGTGAGGATCACGCCGCGCAGCCGGCCGAGCTGCGAGGTGAGGTCGTCGAGGCAGGCGCCGAGCCCGTCGTGGTGGCGCCGGTTGAGCATGTTCGCGGTGCGGCCGGGGTCGTCGAGGGTCACGGTGACGACGCCGTCGGCGTCCCAGGACCAGCGTGCCGAACCAGACTGTTGGACATCCGTCATACCGTCAACATAGGCGATGGTATGACGGATATCCAACTGTAGGGTGGGGCTATGGCGCGGGAGGACGACGCGATGCCGGACATCGCCGACGTGACGATGGTCGACGTGCTGCGGGCGGTCGCCGACCCGATCCGCCTGCGGATCGTGCAGACGCTCGCCGACGGCCTACCGCACGGCAAGTGCGGCACGCACTGGGACTTCGGCGTGCACAAGTCGACCATGACGCACCACTTCCGCACGCTGCGGGAGGCGGGCCTGACCCGCACCGTCGTGGCCGGCCGCACGCACACCATCGAGCTGCGCCGCGACGAGCTCGACGCCCGCTTCCCCGGCCTGATCGACGCCCTCACCGCGACCACCGGGGCTCCGGCGCGATCGTTCGCCGGGCCCGGCGGCTCGCCGGCCGCCCGGCCGGGGCGCTGATCGAGCCCCCGGCCGGGCCGTGATGGCAGTCCTCGGCCGGGCGCTCCGACGTGTCGGGTAGCTGCCCTGATCGCGCGCAACCGGTCCGCAACGCCGGGCGAACCGTGGTGCGCCTCGCCTGTCCGACGGTTGGTGGAGCCGATCACCAGCCGTCCGACAGGAGCCGCCCATGTTGCCCGCAATCCGGCGTACGATCGCCGTCGCCATCGCGGCGACGTTCGCCTCGCTGGCCGTGGGGGCCGGTGTGCCCACGGCCGCGCAGGCCAGCGACCCGCTGTTCTCGTGCCGATCGCGTGGATCCGAGTGCCGCCAGCCCGGCGGGCCGTCCGTGAGCCTGCCGGAGCCCGACGGCACCATGAGCCCGGCGGAGTTCATCGCCGCGTCCGTGCCGGGCGCCCAGCAGAGCCGCCGCGAGGACGGGGTGCCGGTGTCGGTGACGATCGCGCAGGCGATCCTCGAGTCCGGCTGGGGCAAGAGCGCGCTGTCCACTGTGGACAAGAACTTCTTCGGCATGAAGTGCAACGGGCAGGGCAAGTACGCGACCGGCTGCCGCAGCCACGCCACGAGCGAGTGCACCGCGGCCGGGGCGTGCTTCGGGACCACGGCGTCGTTCCGGGTGTACGCCGGCGCGGCGGACTCGTTCCGCGACCACGGCTACACGCTGGCCACGCTGCCGCGGTACAGCGTCGCCTTCCAATACCGCAACGACCCCGACCGCTTCGTGGCCGAGATGCACAAGGCCGGCTACGCGACCGACCCCGAATACACGGTCAAGCTGACCGGCATCATGGCCAAGTACGGCCTGTACCAGTACGACCTGCCCTGACAGGCTATGCGGTCAGGTCGATGAAGCCGGACCAGCCGCCCGCGTAGAACGTGGAGTAGGCGTGCCCGTCGCGCCCCGCCGTGTACGCCTCGGTGGTGCCGAGGCGCGGGTTGTACAGGACCGAGGGCGACCCCGCCATCGCGCCGCCCAGGCTGTTCCAGCCCGACCAGCCGCCCAGGTAGTAGATGTACTGCAGCTCGTCGGCCGGCGTGTGGACGTACACCTCCGTGGTGCCGGACGCGAGGTTGTAGACGACGCCGGGGTCGGAGTCCACGGAGCCGCCGAGGTCGACCCAGGAGGACCAGCCGCTGAGGTAGTAGCGGTACTTCAGGGTGCCGTCCGCGGCGCGGGTGTATGCCTCGGTCGTGCCGTAGCGCGGGTTGTAGAGGACGCCGGGGGTGCCCTGGACGGTGCCGCCGAGGTCGATCCAGCCCGTCCAGCCGTTGAGGTAGTAGCGGTACGCCAGAGCCGCGCCGACCTTCGCGTAGACCTCGGTCGTGCCGAAGCGCGGGTTGTACAGCACCGCCGGGTCGGCCGCGGCCGGACCGCCCAGGTCGATCCACGGGGACCAGCCGCCGAGGAAGTAGCGGTACGCGAGGTTGCCGCTCGCGAGCCGGGCGTACACCTCGGTGGTGCCGAAGCGCGGGTTGTACAGCACGGCCGGGGTCCCCGTGCCGTCGCCGCCGAGATCGATCCAGTCCGCCCAGCCGTTGCTGAAGTACCGGTAGGCGACGTGACCGTTGGCGAGGCGGGCGTAGACCTCCGTGGTGCCGAAGCGCGGGTTGTAGAGCACCGCCGGGTCGGCCTGGGTGGTGCCGCCGAGGTCGGTCCAGCCGGACCACTCGCCGGACCGGTAGGCGTAGGCGAGCGAGCCGCCGGTGGTGCGGGCGTACACCTCGGTGGTGCCGAAGCGCGGGTTGAACAGGCTCACCGTCCGTGAGCCCGGGCGTGGCGGGTCGGCCTGGCGGACGTAGAGCAGGCGGTTGGCGGTGGACGCGGCGGCGTACGCCGGGTACGTCGACATGTCCAGGGCGCCGACCGTCGAGCTCTGCACGAGGGCGGCGCGGACCAGTCGCGGGCTGTAGTCCGGGTGCGCCTCGAGGATGAGCGCGGCGGCGCCGGCCACGTGCGGGGATGCCATCGAGGTGCCGTCGAGCCGGCGGGTCGCGCTGTTGTCGGTGTTCCAGGCGGAGAGGATGCCCTCGCCCGGCGCGAAGAGGTCGACGCAGGGGCCGTAGTCCGACCAGCGGACGGGGTGGTCGGAGGAGCTCGACGCGCCGACGACGATGGCCTCGGCGACGTCGCCGGGCGAGTTGTCGCAGGCGTTGAGCGGGTTGTCGTCGGCGTCGCCGTTGCCGGCGGCGACGGTCCAGGTGAGGCCGGAGTTGATGGAGCGGCGCACGGCGGCGGCGAGGATCTCGGTCTTCTCGCCGCCGAGGCTCATGTTCACGACCGCCGGGCGGGCCGCGTGGGCGGTCACCCAGTCGACGCCGGCGACGACCTCCGAGAGGTAGCCGTCGCCGCCGCAGTCCAGCACCCGCACGGCGACCAGGTTGATGCCCTTGGCCACGCCGTACGTGGTGCCGCCGATCGTGCTGGCGACGTGGGTGCCGTGCCCGTCGCAGTCGTTGGCGTTGGCCGGGTCGTTGCTGTTGCCGGCGTTCGCCGGGATCGGGTTGGGGTTGGTGGCCCGGTCGACGAAGTTGCGCCCGTAGCTCGCCCGGCCGCCGAACTGGGTGTGCGCGATGCGGATGCCGCTGTCGACGCTGTACGCGGTGACGTGGCCGGCGGTGTTGGGGTAGGTGTACACCGTGTCGGCGCCGCGGCGGTCGTCGATGCGCCCCAGGCTCCACGGCGCGTCGGCCTGCGTCGCGGTGGCGTGCAGCAGGATGTTGCGCTCGACCCGGGCCACCCCGGCCGCGGCCGCGAGCCGCCGCGCGTCGGCCTCGTCGAGGCCGTCGATCGCGAAGCCGTGCACGGCCGCGCTGAACTGCTCCTGCACCTCGCCGCCGAACCGCCCGGCGAGGTCGGCGGCGGCAGCGGCGACGGCGGCCTGGGCCTGCCCGGCGCTCTGAATCCCTGGCTGCTGCTCCAGCAGCACCACGTAACCGGCGGCGGCGCCGGCCGGTGCCTCGCCGTACACCACGCCCTCCGGCGGCGCCGCCGGGCCGGGGGCCAGCAACGCCGCGAGGGTGACCAGAGCGAGGGTGCCGATCACGCGTCATCACCTCAAGTGCTTGTTCAACTACGTTGAGTTACCATACCCGAGTGCGGCGCGCTGACACCTGATCAGTGCTCCGTTCGCTGGTGGCGGCTTACACCCCGCTCGTTCCGGGCGCGGCGAAAGGACATCGGTTCGTAAGAATCGCGGCGGGGCGGGGATCGTAGGGTCGTGTCGTGGCTTTCAGACGTCTCGGCGCATCCGTCGCTGCCGCGCTTGCCGTGCTCGCCGTGCTCGCCGTCTCGGCCGGCTGCGCGGACGGCACCTCCACCGGCGCGGCCGGGCCCGGGAGTCCGTCCGCGCCGGCCCCGGCCTTCACGGGTGCCGCCTCATCCGCCTCCTCCGGCGCCACGGCGGCCGCGCCGCTGACGTTGACGTTCACCGCGCGGACCGTCGGTGGCGCCGACTTCAACGGCGTCACCCTGGCGGGGAAGCCGGCCGTGCTGTGGTTCTGGGCGCCGTGGTGCCCGACGTGCGCCGGTCAGGCCAAGGGGGTGAAGGCGACCGCCGAACAGCTGGCCGGCAAGGTGAACGTCGTGGGCGTCGGCGGCCTCGACGACGAGCCGGCGATGCGCCGGTTCATCACCGAGTGGAAGCTGGACGCGGTGCCGCACCTGTCCGACGAGGCGGGCACCGTGTGGAAGAAGTTCGGGGTCACCTCGCAGAGCACGTTCGTGCTGCTGGACAGCCGCGGGACCGTGGTGCACAAGGGCGTCCTGCGAGGCGATGACCTCCCCGGCCGGGCCGCCGCGCTGACCTGATGGCCGACCTCGGGCTCGCGCTGGCGGCGGGGCTGGTCGCCGCGATCAATCCTTGCGGGTTCGCGCTGCTGCCGGTGTACCTGACGCTGCTGGTCCTCGGTGACGACAGTCCCGGCCGGGCGGTGGCGGTGCGGCGCGCGCTCGGCGCCACGGCCGCGATGACGGCCGGGTTCGTCGCGGTGTTCGGGGTCGTGGGGTTGGTGATCTCGCCGGTCGCCGGTGCGCTGTACCGGGTCCTGCCGTGGTTCACCGTCGGGTTCGGGCTGCTGCTGGTGCTGCTCGCCGGCTGGCTGCTCGCCGGTCGGCACCTGCCGTCGTTCGGGCTGCGGCCGGTGCGGGGCCGGCCGGTGCGGCGCTCGGCCGGCTCGATGACGCTGTTCGGTGCCGCGTACGCGTCGGCGTCGCTGTCCTGCACCATCGCCCCGTTCCTGGCGATCGTCGCCTCCAGCTTCCGCGCGGGTTCGGTCCTGGCCGGGGTGGGCCTGTTCGTCGCGTACGCCGCCGGCATGGGGCTGCTGGTCGGTGTCGCGGCGCTGGCCGTGGCCCTGGCCCGGCCCACGGCCCTGACCGGGCTGCGCCGGTTCGGCCCCGCACTGTCCCGGATCGGCGGTGCGGTCCTGCTCGTCGCCGGCGGCTATGTCGCCTACTACGGCTGGTACGAGCTGCGCGGCGGGACTGACGACCCGGTCATCGCGGCGGCGCAGCAACTGCAACAGGCGCTGGTCCGCGCGGTGGAAGCGCCCGGCAGCGCGTGGATCGCTACGCTCTTCGGCCTGCTGCTCACCGGCGTTCTGACAGCACGAACGATCCGCGTCCGCCACGCCGGACGGGATGCCGCGCCCGGACAGGAGCCTGGCGACGCCCCGCGCACAGACGCGGGACGGTGACGGCGCCCTCACCCGGAGCGCCGGACAATCGCTCGGTCCGGGTGAGTTTGGCGGGACCGAGCGGATATTGGTTTGTACGGTACGGCTCGGGGCGCCGACGCGCGGACCCGTGGCGCAAGGTCTACACCAAGATCTACGATCCTTGGAGGCCATGTTGACTACCACGGCCATCGATCTGGACACCCTTTCCGTCAACACCATTCGCGGCCTGTGCATGGATGCGGTCCAGCGGGCGGAGTCCGGACATCCGGGCACGCCGATGGGGATGGCGCCGGTCGCGTACACCCTGTGGCAGCGGTTCCTGCGGTTCGACCCGGCCGATCCGATCTGGCCGAACCGGGACCGGTTCGTGCTGTCCGAGGGCCACGCCTCGGCCCTGCTGTGGTCGCTGCTGCACCTGACCGGGACACGGGCGGTCGACCCGGACTACGAGGTGCTCGGCCGTCCCTCGATCACGCTCGAGGACCTCAAGACCTTCCGCCAACTCGACTCGCGCGCTCCCGGCCACCCCGAGTACCGGTGGACGAGCGGCGTCGAGGCCACCACCGGGCCGCTCGGCCAGGGGGACGCGACCTCGGTGGGGATGGCCATAGCCGGGCGGTGGCTGGCTTCCCGGTACAACCGGGACGAGTTCCGGATGTTCGACTTCGACGTGTACTCGATCACCGGCGACGGCGACATGATGGAAGGCGTCGCGTCGGAGGCCGCCTCGCTCGCCGGTCACCTGCGGCTGGCCAACCTGTGCTGGATCTACGACTCGAACCGGGTGACGATCGAGGGCTCCACCGACCTCGCGTTCACCGAGGACGTGGCCGAGCGGTTCCTGGCGTACGGCTGGAACGTCACGACCGTTGCGGACGCCAACGACCTGGACGCCGTGGAGCGGGCGCTGCACAACTTCCGGACCGAACACGAGCGCCCGACGCTGATCGTGGTGCACAGCCACATCGGCTACGGCTCCCCGGTCGAAGGCACCGCGCAGGCGCACGGCAAGCCCCTCGGGGCGCAGGCCGTCCGGGAGACCAAACGGTTCCTCGGCATGCCCGAGGACATCGACTTCTACGTCCCCGACGACGTGTACGGGTGGTTCGCCCAGGGCATCGGCGCCCACGGTGGAGCGGCCCGCGCCGCGTGGCGGTCGAGCTTCGAGGGGTACCGGGCGCGGTATCCGGAGCTGGCCGACGAGATCGAGCGGATGCAGCGACGCGAGCTTCCGGACGGCTGGCAGGACGCGCTGCCCACCTTCCCGGCCGACACGAAGGGCATCGCCACCCGCGAGTCCTCGGGTCAGGTGCTCAACGCGCTGGCGCAGGTGGTGCCGTGGCTGTTGGGCGGGTCGGCCGACCTCGCCCCGTCCACCGACACGCGCCTGACGTTCCCCGGTGCCGGCGACTTCCAGGCCGACGAGTTCGGACGCAACTTCCACCTCGGTATCCGCGAGCACGCGGCGGCGGCGATCGCCAACGGGATGGCGCTGACCAAGCTCCGCCCGTACTGGTCGACCTTCCTGATCTTCTCCGACTACGCCCGTGGCGCGATCCGGCTGTCGGCCTTGATGGAGATTCCGACGGTGCACATCTTCAGCCACGACTCGATCGGCGTCGGCGAGGACGGGCCGACCCATCAGCCCGTCGAGCAGCTCGCCTCGCTGCGGGCCACGCCGGGGCTGCAGGTGTTCCGGCCGGCCGACGCGAACGAGGTGGTCGAATGCTGGCGGGTGGTCGCCGGCCTGCGACGTGAGCCGGCGGCGCTCGTGCTCACCAGACAGCCGGTGCCGACCTTCGACCGGACCCGGCTGGCCGGCGCGGACGGGGTCGCGAGGGGCGCGTACGTGCTGGCCGACCCGCCGTCCGGCGAGCCGGACGTGATCCTGCTGGCCACCGGCTCGGAGGTCGCGCTCGCGCTCGCGGCGCGCGACGAGCTGGCCGCCGAGGGGATCGGCGCCCGGGTGGTGAGCATGCCGTGCTGGGAGCTGTTCGACCGGCAGCCGCGGCAGTACCGCGACGAGGTGCTGCCACCGGCGGTGCGGGCGCGGGTCGCGGTCGAGCAGGCGTCCACGCTCGGCTGGGAACGGTACGTGGGCGACGCCGGCGCGATCGTCGGCATGCACACATTCGGCGCCTCCGCACCACTCAAGCAGCTGCAGAAGAAGTTCGGGTTCACACCAGAACGGGTGACGCAGGTCGCCCGGGAACAAGCGGCCGCGAACCCCTGACCGTCGAGGCGGCCACTCCCGCCGCAGGCAACGAGGGGTGGTGGTAGGCAAGGAGGGGACGTGAAGGCAACCCAGACGCTGCACGAGCAAGGGCAGAGCCTCTGGCTCGACAACATCACCCGGGGCATGCTCGACTCGGGCAAGATCCAGCACTACATCGACGAGTACTCGGTCACCGGCCTCACCTCGAATCCTTCGATCTTCGACAAGGCCATCGAGTCCGGCTACTACGACGACGCGATCCGGCAGGGGTCCAGGGCCGGGCTCTCCAGCGAGGAGCTGTTCTACGAGCTGGCGATCGAGGACCTGCGGCGGGCGGCCGACGAGTTCCTGCCGGTGCACGAGCGCACCGACGGCGTGGACGGGTGGGTGTCGCTCGAGGTGTCGCCGCTGCTCGCGTCCGACACGGCGGGGACGATCGAGGCCGCCAAGACGCTGCACGCCCGGGCCGCACGGCCCAACCTGCTGATCAAGATTCCCGGCACGGCGGAGGGCCTGCCGGCGATCACCGAGTGCGTGGCGTCCGGGGTGCCCGTGAACGTCACCCTGCTGTTCTCACCGGAGCAGTACGAGGCCGCCGCGGACGCGTACCTGGCCGGCGTCGAGCGCCGGATGGAGCGCCAGCTCGATCCCGCCGTGGGGTCGGTCGCCTCCGTCTTCATGTCCCGCTGGGACGTCGAGGTCGCCACCCGCGTGCCGGAGGAGCTCAAGGACGAGCTCGGACTCGCCGTGGGCCTGGCCACCTACCGGGCGTACCGGCGACTCATGGACTCCGACCGGGTGCAGCGTGTGCAGAACTCCGGCGGGCGCATCCAGCGGCTGCTGTGGGCCAGCACCAGGACGAAGGACCCGGCCGCCTCCGACACGCTCTACGTGTACGGGCTCACCGCGCCGTTCACGATCAACACCATGCCAGACGCCACGCTGGAGGCGTTCTACGACCACGGCGAGGTCGGGGCGCCGATGCCCGCCGACGGCGACGGCTGCGACACGATGCTGGCCCGGTTCCGTGAGACCGGCCTCGATGAGGGCGGCCTCGCCGCGAAGCTGCAGGCCGACGGGGCGAAGCAGTTCGTCGCCGCCTGGAACGACCTCGTGGAAAGGATCTCCGCACAGCGTGCCGCGGTCGCCTGATGCCGGCCGGGCGGCTGCGTCACCGGCCGTCCGGCAGGTACCAGTGGTGCGGCGCGATGAGCCGGTGGACGGAGTCCGGGCCCCACGACCCGGGGTCGTACGGCTGCACCGGTGGCGGATCGTCCAGCACCGGGCCGGACACCTTCCAGAGCCGCTCGACACCGTCGGAGCGGGTGAACAGCGACTGGTTGCCCAGCATCGCGTCGAGGATGAGCCGCTCGTAGCCGGCCAGCGCGCACTGGGTGCAGAAGGAGTCCGCGTACCGGAACGTCATGGTCGCCTCGGCGAGGCGCATGGCGGCGCCGGGCTCCTTGGCCAGGAAGCGGGCCGCGATCCAGCCCGGATCGTCGAAGTCGATCACCAGCTCGTTGTTGGACATCGCGCACGCCAGGCTCGGGTCCAGCGCGAACATCCGCAGGGCCGGCTGCTTGAGCCCGAGGGTGACCACCTGCCGCCGCTGCCCGAGCGACTTGCCGGAGCGCAGGTAGAACGGCACCCCCGACCAGCGCCAGTTGTCCACCTCGACGCGGGCGGCGACGAACGTCTCGGTCTGCGAGCCGGGATCGACGCCGGGCTCGTCGCGGTAGCCGCGGTACTGGCCGCGCACCACCTGGGTGGGGTCCACCGGCGGCATGGCCTCGAAGACCTTGGTGGTCTCGTCGCGCAGTTGCTTGGCGGCCAGGGAGGTCGGCGGCTCCATGGCCACGAAGCCCAGCACCTGGAACAGGTGCGTGACGATCATGTCGCGGAACGTGCCGGTCTGTTCGAAGAACCCGGCACGGCCCTCGATTCCGATCGTCTCGGGCACGTCGATCTGCACGTGGCTAATGTGGTCGCGGTTCCAGATCGGCTCGAACAGTCCGTTGGCGAACCGCAGGGCGAGGATGTTGTCGACCGACTCCTTGCCGAGGAAGTGGTCGATGCGAAACACCTGGGACTCGTCGAAGGTGGTGTGGATGGCGTCGTCGAGCGCGCGGGCGGAGGCGAAGTCCGTGCCGAACGGCTTCTCGACGATGACGCGTGCGTTGTCCGCCAGGCCGGTGTCGCCGAGCATGCCGATCGTGGGCGTGAAGCCCCGTGGCGGCACGGCCAGGTGGAACAGCCGGCGTGGGTGCCCGCCGATCGTCTGCTCGGCCGTCGCCACCGCGTCGAGCAGCGGTTGCGGGTGCGCCGGCTCCGCCGAGCCGTAGGACAACGACTCGGCGAACTCGTGCCACGCCTCGCCGGTCGGCTCCGCCGTGCCGAACTCGGCCACCGCGTCCCTGGCGCGCCGGCGGAACTCGTCGTCGGTGACCGCGGAGCGGGCCGAGCCGACGATCCGATAGCGGGCCGGCAGCAGACCCGCCCTGGCCAGGCTGAACAGCCCGGGTAACAGCTTGCGTCTGGCGAGGTCCCCGGTGGCGCCGAAGAGCACGATCACGTGATCCTCGCGGGGTGCGCCCTCCTGTCGCGGCGTCACCGACTCCCTGGCACCAGGCGCTGCATACTGAACGCTCATGATCCCTGGTCACTCCGACCGTTGCGGATGTACGTGTACCCCTGACCGCTACCCGGCCCGGCGGCTCGTACACCGATGACCGCGCCGGTGGAGTCACACCATCCAGGCCATGTTGGAGGCCTGGGTCGGGTAGACGAACAGCGCTTCCCGCAGCTCGTCGGCGCGGATGTCCGCGCGGATGGCGAGCGCGAAGAGGTTCGAGAACTCGTCGGCCTCGGGGCCCAGCAGGTGAGCGCCGAGGATCCTGCCGCTGCCCTTCTCGATCAGGACCTTGTACATCGATGCCGGCTCGGCGACCCGCCGCGCCGAGTACCAGCTCGAGGTGTCCGCCTGCTTCACGTCGAAATTCAGGCCCTCGGCCCGGGCCTCCTGCTCGGTCATCCCTACCGCGCCCAGCGCGGGGATCGAGTAGACCACACTGGCCCGGCCGCGGTAGTCCGTCGTGTGCTGGTCGCCGTTCAGGAGGTTCTCGGCGACGAGGCCGCCCTCGTACTGGGCGAAGGGCGTCTCGGGAAGGCCACCGCTGTCGGCCGCGTCTCCCGCCGCGTACACCGCCGGGTTCGAGACGCTCCGCAGATAGTCGTCGACCCGGATCCCGTGGCGGTCGAACTCGACGCCGCCAGTGGACAGGTCGAGGTCGTCGATCTCGGGTGCGCGACCGGCCGCGTGGACGACCAGGTCCGCCTCGAACACCTCGGATCCCGAATCGGTCGCGGCGGTGACCCTGAAGTTCCCCGGTGCTCCCTCGACGCCCGTGACCTGGGCACCGGTCCGGACGTCGATGCCCGCGTCGTGGGTGCGCACCAGGAGCCGGGCCACGAGGTCCTGGTCGAAGTGTTTGAGGGGCCGATCCCCCCGCTGCAGGATGGTGACCGTCGCGCCGGCCCTGGCCGCGATGTGGCCGAACTCGAAGGCGATGTAGCCGCCGCCGACGAACACGATCCGCCGGGGCAGTTCCCGCAGGTCGAGGAACTGGTCGCTGCGGGTGAGGTGCTCCTCGCCCGGGATGCCCAGCCTTCCCGGCCACGCGCCGGTCGCCACGACCAGGTTCGCGGCGTCGAGCACGTCCTCGCCGACCTCGATCGAACGCTCGCCGACGAAGCGAGCCCGCCCGTGGAAGGTCTCCACCCCCTCCTTGACGAGCATCTCCTCCCGCTGCCGGGGAAACGGGTCCGTGAACGTGGCCTTGAACCGGATGAGCTCCGGCCAGTCGATGCGCAGATCCCCGGCGACGCCGCGGCCCTGCATGCGACTTCTCCGGTCGATGATCTCGGCCGCCCCCACCAGCACCTTCTTGGGGTCGCAGCCGCGCAACGCACAGGTGCCGCCGTAGGGCCGGGAGTCGACGATCGCCACGTTCCGGCCGGCCGCCTCGCATCGCGTGGCCACCGTTGAGCCGGCTTCCCCAGTTCCGATCACGACGACATCAAATGACTTCTTCATGATCCTCCTTCTGAGGTACCTCGCCGTTGACGGCAGCGACGATCTGGCGCGGACCGTGAGTGTGCTGCCCTACCCAGGTCCACGAGCCCGACACATCCGTAGCCTCCCGGTGCCCCCGCGGCCTGGTCGCAAGACGATCCCCATCGCATGGGCGCATGATGGGAAGACGGCGTCCGCAGTGGGGAGTGCTGCCATGACCAGGGACATCACGTACCGCCGGATCTACGAGGAATCGTCGCCCGGGGACGGCAGGCGGGTGCTGGTCGACCGCGTCTGGCCGCGGGGGATGCGCAAGGCGGACGCGCAGCTCGACGAGTGGCTGCGTGACGTCGCTCCCTCCACCGAGCTGCGCCGCTGGTACGGCCACGAGCCCAGCCGCTTCGACGAGTTCCGCCGCCGCTACCTCACCGAACTGCGCGAGCCCGGGCGCCGGCAGGCCGCCGACCATCTCCGGGACGTCGCCGCCCACGACAAGGTGACGCTGCTGACCGCCACCCACGATGTCGACCACAGCCAGGCCGCCGTCCTCGCCGAATGGCTGACCGGCGCCGGGAGCCCCGGGACCTGACCCTGGGGCTGCGGGTGCTGGCCTACTCCGGCGACATCGAACGCGCGCGGCTGGAAGTGCAATGGGCCGACCGCGCGCTGGCCTGGCTCGACACGCAGAAAGCCGCCGCCTCACCCGACTCGAAGAACGACTGATGCTGTACAGCGACGCCCTGCAATCTGGACCGCCGCGAGCGGGCCACCGGCAACGAGCCGGGCGGGCAAGGACCGGTCAGTGCGCCGCCGCGATGGCGTCCTTGATTGCTTGCGCGTCGCGGTCGAGGAGCGACCGCTCGCGTTCCGGCGCGTCGTGCATCGGGGTCCAGCCGTCTCCCGCGTAGCGGGGGACGACGTGAAGGTGGAAGTGGAAGACCGTCTGGAAGGCGGCCTCGCCGTCACAGAGGAGGACGTTGATTCCCTCGCAGCGCAAGGTCGAGCGTCGCAATGCCCGTGCCATGTCGTGACCGGCCGACCAGACGCGCGCGCTCGTGGCTCCGTCGAGGTCTTCGAGGCCCACCGCGTGCACGCGCGGCACGACGAGGAGGTGCCCGCGTGTGACGGGGTTGAGGTCCATGAAGGCCACGACGGTCCCGTCCTCGTACACCACACTGGCCTCGGCCTGCCGGGCCACGATGGCGCAGAAGATGCACCCCTGGGCCGCCGGCGTCGCGTTCTGTGTCATGCGCGCAATGGTCCCCAGTGCGCCCAGACAGGCGCTACTGGGTTTGCCGCTCTACCGATCGGGGCCGGTGCCTGGCTCGGCCCGCGCGTAGCTGTCGGTGTAGTAGCGGCCGACCTGGTCCCGGTAGCCGGACTGGGTGAAGGTGTCCGGGTCGTACGCGGGGGAGTCCTTCACCTGCTGCCGCGTCCGGTCGACGTGGACGGTGCGCTCACGGTGGTCGACGTGGTCCACGGTCCCGGCCGGGAGCAGCACCTTCCGGCCGAAGATCCACGGGCCGGTGTCCACGACCAGGTGGGCGGTGCCGGTGTCGTGGTTCGCCT
This sequence comes from Dactylosporangium sp. NPDC050588, assembly GCF_040654975.1. Classification (NCBI taxonomy): domain Bacteria; kingdom Bacillati; phylum Actinomycetota; class Actinomycetes; order Micromonosporales; family Micromonosporaceae; genus Dactylosporangium; species Dactylosporangium sp. NPDC050588. Next base: position 38,114 of record NZ_JBFAJA010000114.1, read on the forward strand.
CGTCGACGGTGCCGATCCGGCCGTCGGTCGCCTCGACGTGGTAGCCGGTGAGGTCGACGTCGGCACGGCCGTCGGGGGGAGGCGTCGGTGCGGCGGTGTCCACGCCGAGGTCCTCGTCGGGGACGCCGCTGTAGCCGCCGGCGAGTGCCGCCGGGTCACGCCAGGTCCAGGGATCGAACATATCCACGGGTTACCCCGATGGCTGCCGCTCATGCAGATCGAGTCCGTCGAGCAGGATCTGACGGTCGTCGATCACAATGAGAAACTGCCGTCGAGCGTCAGTAATCCGCAAACGACAAACGTGAGAATGGTGCCGTGCCGCCGCCGCCACGCATTCGGCCCGGTCTGTTCCGGCCCGCAGTGCCGGAAGTTCTATTTCGGAATCGGTTTGCGGTCCAGCGGAATGGCGCAACCTTGACATAGGCCAACTGTTCGCAATGCCGCAGGTCGACCTGCGGGTACAGGCATGAGCCATCGGGCAGATTCCGGGAGCAGAATCGGCGGTTCGCTGGTCAGACCCGCTGACGATAGGCCAACGGCTACATGGCCGAATGGTTTGCGGCGCCGCGGAAACGACGAAGACCGTCATTTTCGACCGCACCAATGGGTGTGATCTGGGTCACTCCAAGCCTGCGCCGAAATGTCCGATCCGGGGCTTACGTGGGTTTTCTGAATCGTACTACTTCTTAGCTCTGACTTAAGGCTGTTAAAGGTAGCAGTGTGTCTATACCTCAAGGATTCATTCCCTCGCCGAGCCGTGGCATGCTTTCGAACGGAATGGTTACGGCAATGTCTCGGACGGCGCTGAACGCCGGTCATCACGCGACCAATGAGCGTGTACCGCAGACAAAGGAAAGTTGTAGTTAGGTCTGGAACCCCGACCGAACTTTCATGCCGACAAGATCCGACAGGCCAATGGCCGTCGACGGACGGATGTCGACTGACCGGGAGGATTCCCACAGCATGAACCCGCACTCCACCTCGCATGACTTCACCGACGGGCTGCCCAGCGTCCCCGCCGACGAGTCCCCGCTCCACCCCGTACAGACCTCTTCGCGCTCCGCGGCCGGCCGCAGCCCGCTGCGCCGCGCGGGCGTCGGCATCGTGGCGGCGGTGCTCGCCGCCGGCAGCCTGAGCGCGTGCAAGGATCTCCCCGACCTTGGCGCTCTCCCCGCCTATGGCGCGCAGCCCAGCGCCTCCGCGAGCACGGGCGTCGCCCCGTCCGCCTCCACCGGCCTGGGTAGCCCCTCCGCTTCGGCTTCGGCCTCGGCTTCGGCTTCGGCCTCGCCCTCCGGCTCCACGTCCCCCGCGCCGACGAGCACCAGCACGACGACGCCGGGCGCGGGCGGCAACCCGACCTACACGGTGGCCGGCTTCCCCGCCGCCAACAACACCGGCTACCCGCAGGGCCTGCCCGGTGACACCCGCAAAAAGGTGACGCTGACGCCGTACACCGGACCGATGACGATCACGGTCGCCGGGACGGTCATCGACGGCAAGGACATCAACGGCCACATCGAGATCAA